>NZ_JBGCCU010000005.1:300000-570869 GCF_041261445.1 Catenulispora sp. EB89 | reverse complement strand
CTTGACCCCGCCAGTCCGGGATGGTTGTGCAAGCACCGCCGACAGCGACGAGGGATCCGGGACAACCCCCACTGTGTGAAAACCATGCACGAGGTACCGCAGAGCCGGGCCAGCGGCGCCGGTCGCCGCCGCGAGGTTGTCAGGTACCGCGCGGTCTACAAGCAAAGGCCGGTCGTGGCGGTGCGCCAGGAGCCTGGGATGCGGCTGCGACTCGGGGCCGGACTCGATTCGGCGGCTCAGAGAACCTTGGGTGCCCCCGGCGACAGCTCGGCGCCGCACCGGCACCCCCGTCTCAAGGTTCATCCTCGAAACGGGGGTGCGCTCACGCCCTACTCCTCAGGGCCCGAACTCATCCGGTCTACCCCTGGTCCCCCGGCGCCCGCGACGTGGACCTGAGCCCGCGCCGTGATGGGCCCCGGGCGGGGGCGTGCGGGGCCGAGTGCGTCACGCCGTGCGCGTGGCCGCCCAGCGGGCCTGACGGGGGTGCTGAGGGCGCTCCGGGGCCCGTGGAGCCGGTGAGGCCGCCGAGGCCGCTGCCGGGGGTGCCGGCGCTGCGCTTCTTGTGGAGTTCCTGCTCCGCGTCGGCGGCTCGGGCTGCTGCCAGGTCTCGGTTCGCGGCGGCGAAGATGTCCTTCGTCACCGCGAAGGAGGCGGGGGTCTCCGAGCCCTCGTCGGGGTACCAGATCGAGCGCGAGGAGTGCAGGTAGTCCCCCATGTAGATGTGGAACGCGCCTGTGAACGTTCTGCGGTTGGGGTTGGCTATCCGGTGGATGGCGTCGTGCGCCATCAGGACTGCCTCCCCCTCGTTGATGTCGACCGTCGCGGTGCGTTGTAAGCGTCCGCCTCTCCTGGACTGCGTCTGGTAGAAGTCGTTGACCTCCAACCCCGCGTAGACGCCCGTCATGACCGGCGTGTTGTGGTTGTGCGCGGGGTAGGACATCCCCGGCGCCCAGACCATGTTCTCGATCACCAGCTCAGGCCCCGGATACAGGACCTGGAGGTGGGCCTCGCGCGGATCACCGAAGCACTCGCGCACCGGCGCGCATCCGCGCCCGAGTGTCCGGTCCAGTACGTCCTTCACCGCGTCGGCCCCGTCGGCCTCCCAGGCCTGCAGGCACTCGCGGACGAACTCGTCGATGTCGAACTTTCGGCGTGATCGCGGCATCGCCATGACTCCGTTCAGCTAAAGGCTGACAGCGCTCCGTTCTCTCCCCGCCAAATACTGAAGCACCTGACGCCACCGGCGCGCCAGGGGCGCGTCAAACCTTTCTGCGAATTACTCCGATCTCGGCCCCTTTGTTGGACGCGCTGTCAAACCGCTGCCGCCAACAGCGAGTCGGCCACAGGGGTGCGCGCGTAAAGCACGGAGCGGCCCGCGCGATGTGCGGAAACCATGCCCGCGCCACGCAGAGCGGTCAGGTGCTCGGAGACACCGCCGGCCGACATTCCGGTGCGCGAGGCGAGTTCGGTGGTGGACGCCGGAGCCTCAAGTTCGGCCAGCAGCAGGGCCCGCGAGCGGCCGATGACGGCGGCCACGGCGTCCGACGGCTCGGCCGTGCGGCGCGCGAACAGCGTCCCGACGCCCCGCGCCCCGAAGCAGAGCTGTGGCACGTCACCGGTGGCGGCGCGGGTGAGAATCTTGTTCCAGGCGAAGGCGGACGGCACCAGGATCAGCCCCGGAGCGTTGTCGTCGCGGCACAGGACGCGCTGCCGGTGCAGCATCCGCAGGGTCCCGCTGTTCCAGCTGACGTCCGGATGCAACTCGTTGAACAACCGCGCCGCGCCGTACTCGGCGACCTGCCGCGCCCGGTGATAGATGTCCGCTTCAAGCAGGGTTCTGATCCGCGACCAGTAGGGCGCGAGCGCTATCTGGAAGTAGTTCTCGATGTCCTTGGCGAGTTCGCAGAGCGCTTGATCGCGATGGGTCCGCAGACGCTCCGCGAACGCCGGTATCGCACCGTTCGGGACCTTCTCCGCATAGATGTCGAGATCAGCCAGAAGGTGGTCGTCGGGCGTCGCCTGAATGGCTGCGAGCTCATCGGCCAGAGCCGGTGAGGAATTGGCAGGCACAGGGTTCAGGAAGTCGGGAACGTATGATTGTGCATGGAATAGCGCGGAAAGACTTCCTGTCAGCAGTCCCGCGGCCGCCAGTCGCGGCCGGACCTGGTCGAACCACGGGCCGTGCACCGGATACAGCCCGGGCCTGGTCAGCACCCGGAAACTGGTGATGACCTCCCACATCGGGGACGCGGAGAACCGGACCTGCGCCAGCTCCTCCGCGGTGAATGACAACGTCGCAGACACTGCGTTCCCCTCCCGCTCCCACCACCCCGCGCCCCGCGGATTCGGGCGGGGCCGAATCATTGTCGCATGATCGCCGTCCGGCGCCACTCTGGGCGCCATGACCACCACGAGCATCCGCCCCGAGGAGTGCGGCCCGGCCTCCGCCGCCGGCCGCGTGGGGCACCTGACGCGCCCGGACCGTGCGGCGCGACCGGCTGACGCCGCCGGCCCGGCCCGCACGGCCCGCCTCCGCAATCCGCTGTCGGCCTTCGCCGGATTCCCCCGGGTGATCTGGGTGGTCTTCGCGGGGACCGTCGTGAACCGGGTCGGCTTCCTGGTCGGACCGTTCCTGGTGTTCTTCCTCGGCTCGCGCGGCATCCCGGCGTCGCAGACCCCTTACGTCCTCGGCGCACTCGGCGCCGGCAACCTGGTCGGCCCGGCGGTCGGCGGCTGGCTCGCGGACCGCCGCAGCCGGAAGCTGACGATGCTGGCCGGCCTGCTCGGCACGGCCGCCGCGCAAGGCGCACTGTTCGCCGCCCCGAACGCGGCGACCATGGCGCTGGCCGCGATCGCGCTGAGCGCCACGGCCACGATGGTCGCGCCGGCGGCCTCGGCGACGCTGGCCGACAACGTCGGGCCGGGACGGCGCCGCGAGGCGTTCGCGCTGATCGGCTGGGCGGTGAACATCGGCACGGCGGTCGCCGGGATCCTCGGCGGGTACCTCGCGGCGCACGGGTACTGGATGCTGTTCGCGATCGACGCGGGGACTTCGGTGGCGTACGCGGGGATCGTGGCGGCGCTGCTGCCGGGGCGGGACTCGCAGAAAGCTGATGAGACGGCTGATGCGACGGCTGCCGCCATAGCAACCATGCCAAGTGCGCCAACCACCGCCGCGCCGGCAGCCACGGCCGCCGCAGCCGCAGCCGCAGCCGCAGCCGCCAAGCCAAGCGCACCCTCCGCCCCCGCAAGCTCCGGCTACGGCGTTGTCCTCCACGACCGCCTGGTCCGCAAGCTCCTCCCCCTCCTCGGCGTCCAGCTCTTCATCTACTCCCTCACCGAGAGCGCCCTCCCCCTCGCCATCCGCACCGACGGCCTCTCCCCTACCGTCATGGGCATGGCCGCGGCGGTCAACGCGGGGCTGGTCGTGGCCCTCCAGCCGCTCGCCACCTCCGTCCTGGCGCGCTTCCCCCGCAACCACGTCCAGATCGCCGCCGGCATCCTGATAGCCGCCGGCGTCGCCCTCACCGGCCTCGCCCACACCCCGGCCGGCTACGCGGCCACCGTGGCCGTGTGGTCCGTCGGCGAGGTCGTCGCCGGCGGGATCCCGGCCGCCCTCATCGCCGACCTAGCCCCCGCTACGGCCCGCGGCCGCTACCAGGGCGCCTTCAGCTGGACCTGGGGCGTGGCCCGCTTCCTGGCCCTGGCCGCCGGCACGACCGCCTACACGCTCATCGGCCCCGCGTTCCTGTGGTGGAGCGTCCTGGCCCTGGGAGCGGCCGCCACCGTGGGCGTCGCGGCGCTCGGCCCCGCGATCGACCGCCGCACAGTAGAGGCCTGAGCCACAAGAGAACAACGAGGTGGCCGCCGCGAATCGCGACGGCCACCTCGTTGTGTATCAACACTCACACGTTGAACCGGAAGTCCACCACGTCCCCGTCGGCCATGACGTAGTCCTTGCCTTCCATCCGGGCCTTGCCCTTGGCCCGGGCCTCGGCGACCGAACCGAGCTCGATCAGGTCCTCGAAGGACACGATCTCCGCCTTGATGAACCCGCGCTGGAAGTCCGTGTGGATGACCCCCGCGGCCTCGGGCGCGGTCGCCCCCTTGCGGATCGTCCAGGCCCGCGACTCCTTCGGACCGGCCGTCAGGTACGTCTGCAGCCCCAGCGTCTCGAATCCGACGCGCGCCAGCTGGTTCAGTCCCGACTCGTCCTGTCCCATGCCCTGGAGCAGTTCCAGCGCCTCGTCGTCGGGGAGCTCCATCAGCTCGTGCTCGATCTTGGCGTCCAGGAAGATCGCCTCGGCGGGGGCGACCAGGGCGCGCATCTCGTCCTTCAGCGCGTCGTTGGTGAGCTCGTCCTCGTCGACGTTGAAGACGTACAGGAACGGCTTCGCCGTCAGCAGGTGCAGTTCGCGCAGCGGCTCGCGGTCCAGGCGGGCGGCGAAGACGGTCTTGCCGGAGTCCAGGATCTTCTTGGCCTCCTCCACCGCGGCGACGGTCGCCTGTACTTCCTTCTTCATCCGCGCCTCTTTCTGCAGGCGCGGCAGGGCCTTCTCGATCGTCTGCAGGTCCGCCAGGATCAGCTCGGTGTTGATGGTCTCGATGTCGTCGGCCGGGGAGACCTTGCCGTCGACGTGGACCACGTTGGGGTCGGTGAAGACCCGGATCACCTGGCAGATCGCGTCGGCCTCGCGGATGTTGGCCAGGAACTTGTTGCCCAGGCCCTGGCCCTCGCTGGCGCCGCGCACGATGCCGGCGATGTCGACGAAGGTCACGGTGGCCGGGACCACCTTCTGCGAGGTGTAGAGCTCGGCGAGCTTGGCCAGCCGCGGGTCCGGGACGCCGACCACGCCTTCGTTCGGGTCGATGGTGGCGAAGGGGTAGTTCGCGGCGAGCACGTCGTTCTTGGTGAGCGCGTTGAACAAGGTCGACTTGCCCACGTTCGGGAGTCCGACGATTCCGATGGTGAGCGCCATTGTCCAACTGTCCTATCGACGTCGCGTACGGGATGCGGTGCGGGGCCGGACGCGGCCCGCCCTCCAGTATCGCAGGCCCTGCGGGCCGCTACGCCGATCGAGGGGACTCACCCGGCCCCGCCCGCCGCCTCCGACACCCCCGCGAACGCCCGCGCCAGGCTCGGCCGCGTCCGTGATCAGCGTGAGAATGCCCGGAGGTCAGCGTGCGGAACACCCGCGTCGGTATCAAGAAGGCCGCCCTGGCCTGCGGTGCGGCCGGGTTAGCCCTGGCCGCGACCGCCCCGTCCGCCCTGGCCGCCGCCGGGCACTCGCAGTACGCGAGTTTCGACTTCGCCGGCGAGAGCGTGACGGACCCTGCGGTCAACTTCCCCCCGACGCAAATCAGCACTGACAGCACCTCACCCTCGCAGGCCTCGGGCCAGAGCGCGTTCCTCAACGCCTCGACGCCCTTCGCGCAGGTCTTCGGCAGCTCCCAGGGCAAGCCCTACGCGCTGCTGCGCTCGGCGAAGGGCCGCAACCCCTCGACCACCGTGCTGCACTTCGACCGGCCGCTGGTCCCGGGCAGCTGGGGCTTCACGCTCGGCGACGTGGACGCCGAGAAGGTCCGCGTGACCGCCTACGACGCGGCCGGCCGGCAGGTCCCCACCTCCGCGCTCGGCTTCCAGGGCTCGTTCAACTTCTGCCAGGGCACGCCGCTGCCCAGCGCGTGCGGCGGCCAGCCGGACACCGACCTGCCGAACTGGGACCCGGTGAGCTCCTTCCTGGTCGGCAACGTCGCGGACACCAACGGCGCCTCGGGCTGGTTCCGGCCCACCGCCGACGTGACCACGCTGGAGCTCTACTCGGTCGTTCAGACCGGCATTCCGGCCTACCAGCTGTGGCTGGCCGCCCTGGACCAGCCCCCGGCCGAGCGCAAGCGCCCGATCACGCCGCCGGTCGTCACTCCGCCCGGCCAGCCGGTGGTGATCCCGGTGTGCGAGGGCACGTCGAAGAACATCGACCTGATCAGCGGCGCCGAGCACGGCACGATCACCTCGCACGCCAACTGCACCGTCACCTACACCCCGAACCCGGGCTTCATCGGCAGGGACACCTTCACCCTGCGCATCGAGAAGACCGACGGGCAGATCCTGGTCCGCAGCTTCGACGTGAAGGTGGCCAGGACGCTGCCGGTCACCGGCGCGCCCGAGGGCCTCCCGGCCGAGGTCGCGGCGGCCCTGGCGCTGCTCGGCGCTGGCGCCGTGCTGACCGTCGCGACGCGCAGGGCGCGCAAGGCATAACCGCAGTCCACCGCACAGGCGTGCCCCGAGGGGACAATATGGACCCATGATGCCTGTGCTGCTGCTGGTGATCGGGATCGCGTTCGGCGCGCTGCTCGGCGTGCTGTGGGAGCGGTCCCGCCGCCTGACGCTGAACTCGCAGGCGCTGGACCAGTCCGCGGACCGGCTGCTGGCGCTGGCCGGCTCGCAGTTCGACGCCGCGGGCCGGCCGATCAACGAGTCGCTGTCCCGGCTCGACGACCGGCTCCGCGACATCGAGCGGGGCCGCGCCGCCTCCCATGCCGCGCTGGCCCAGCAGATCGAGGACGTGCGCACCGCCGCCGGCTCCCTCGGCACGCAGACCGCGGCCCTGGTCACCGCGCTGCGCCGGCCCGAGGTGCGCGGCCAGTGGGGCGAGATGCACCTGCGCCGCGCGGTGGAGCTGGCCGGCATGGTCGACCGCTGCGACTTCACCACCCAGACGGTGCTCCCCGGCTCCTACGGCGCGACCGGCTCCGAGGGGATGCTGCGGCCGGACCTGGTCGTGCACCTGGCCGGGGACAAGTACGTGGTCGTGGACGCCAAGACCCCGCTGGCCGCGTACCTGGACGCCGCGGAGGCCACGGACGAGACCGAGCGGCTGGAGTACCTGACCGCGCACGCCAAGCACCTGCGCGCGCACGTCGACCAGCTGGCGTCGAAGGCCTACTGGCGGGCGCTGGGCGCCAGCGGCCGGCCCACGCCGGAGTTCGTGGTGCTGTTCGTCCCCGGCGAGGCTTTCCTTTCACAGGCTGTGGACATCGATCCGGAGATCCTGGAGCACGCCGCCGTGCGCCGCGTGGTGATCGCCACCCCGACCACGCTGATCGCCCTGCTCCGCACGGTCGCGTACGCCTGGACGCAGGACGCGCTGGCGGCGAACGCGCAGCAGGTGTTCGAACTCGGCCGGGAGCTGTACGCGCGCCTGAACACCATGAGCGGGCACCTGGACCGGGTCGGCAAGGGACTGAATTCCGCGGTCGCCGCCTACAACCAGTCCGTGGGCTCGCTGGAGTCGCGGGTCCTGGTGACGGCGCGGCGGCTGAACGAGCTCGGGCTGGTCGACGAGGAGCTGACGGTGCCGGCTCAGGTCGAGATCCAGACCCGGGCTTTGTCGGACTAGAGCCGGGGCTGAGGACTGGCGGCGTTTCGTTACCCGAATTGCGTGCAATAGCGTCGTAGGTTCGGATCTGTGAACGAAGGAGCCAGCCGCCTCGCGCCCCGCCCCTCCCGGGTCCCGCAGACTCGCCGCGACCGCGACGCGCTGCGCCGGGAACGCATGGCGGCTCCGCTGGACTTCCGCTCGACCGGTCCCACGCGGCCCCGGCCGCGTCCGACGGCCCAGACCGGGAACAGGACCGGGGACAGGACCGGGACCGGGACCGCCGCACGCTCGACCAAGCGCCGCCAGGCCCTGACCGCCTGGGGCGTGCTGCTCATGGTCACCGGCCCCACGATGGCCGCCGCCGCCCTCGAAGCCCTGCTGACCGGCGACGTGCACTGGTTCTTCGACCTGGTCTTCGTCGCCGCGTCCTTCCATGCCGCGACCCTGGTCCGCCGCCGCGACCTGCTGGCCGGCGTCATCGTGCCGCCGCTGGCGTACTGCGCGGGGCTGCTCACCGCGGTGCAGTTCGGCGTCATGCGCGCCGGCCACGGCCTGTTCGGCGAGCTCGCCTCGCTCGGCGCCCTGCTCGCGGTCAAGCCGCGGCCGCTGTTCCTCGGCACCGCGCTGGCCGGGGCGCTGATCGCGGCACGCTGGGCCGGTATGCGGAGCGCCGCCAAACGGTAGCCGGGCCCGCGTGGGCGACGGAACGGCGTGCGAGGCGACGACAACGAGGACCGCGAGACATGGACGGCAGGATCTGGTTCGAGATCGACCCCGGCGGCCGCTTCGCCCTCGACGACTACGGCTGCCGCTTCCTCGCCGAACTCCGGCGCGCCGCGCTGGGCTGGGGCCCGCTCGGCGTCATCGCCTTCGACTCCTGGGCCCTCGCCCTGGCCGGACCGTCGGTGCTGGCGGTGCTCACCGTCCCGGAGGCGGACCCCTTCGGCCTGCAGATGCGCTTGGCGGGCGGAGAGTTCGGCGGCTATTGGGGCGACGACTGCTCGTTCTGGGAGGACTACACCCCGAGCGCGCCGGGCTACATCAACGTGCCGGACAGGCAGGCCGCGCCGGAGGAGATGGCACAGAGTGCGGCGGACTGGATCACGGCCCAGCTCTCCAGGCCGCTGCTTCTGGAGGAGCAGCGCAGCTCCGCCTTAGGGCTGCGGCGCCGTACGTGGGTGTTCGCGGA
The DNA here is from genome assembly GCF_041261445.1 of Catenulispora sp. EB89. Classification (NCBI taxonomy): domain Bacteria; kingdom Bacillati; phylum Actinomycetota; class Actinomycetes; order Catenulisporales; family Catenulisporaceae; genus Catenulispora; species Catenulispora sp. EB89. Next base: position 562,298 of record NZ_JBGCCU010000005.1, on the reverse strand, counting down.
CACCGGAGAACGCCTGCCGTGCTGCCGGAGCTGTCACAAGCCGCGCTTCCCCGGCGACGGACCGCGCCGGGGACAGACGTTGGTGGCGCAGATGCGGGACGTGGCCCCGAGCTCCGCCTGGTGATCGTGCTGCGGGGAGCGCTATAGCGTTCCCCGTTCTAAGGGTTCCCCGCGTAAAGGCACCCGACCTCTACCTGTTACGCCTCGCTGCCCTCGCGCATGTCCTTCCGCAGCTCCGGCGGCAGTGCGAACAGCAGCTTCTCCTCGGCCGAGCGCACGACCTCGACCGTGCCGTACCCGCGCTCGGCGAGCCAGTCCAGCACGCCCTCGACCAGGTCCTCCGGGACCGAGGCGCCGGAGGTCAGGCCGACGGTGCGCACGCCGTCCAGCCACTCCTCGCTGATCTCGGAGGCGAAGTCGACCAGGTACGCCGCGCCGGCGCCGGCCTCCAGCGCCACCTCGACCAGGCGCACCGAGTTCGAGGAGTTCTTGGAGCCGACCACGATGACCAGGTCCGAGTCGGCCGCGATGCGCTTGACCGCGATCTGCCGGTTCTGGGTGGCGTAGCAGATGTCGTCGGACGGCGGGTCCAGCAGCAGCGGGAACTTCGCGCGCAGCCGGTCCACGGTCGCCGTGGTCTCGTCCACCGACAGCGTGGTCTGCGACAGCCACGCCACCTTGGCGGGGTCGCGCACCTCGACGTCGGCCACCGAGTCCGGGCCGTCGACCAGGATGATGTGCTCCGGGGCCTCGCCGGTGGTGCCGACGACCTCCTCGTGGCCGTCGTGGCCGATGAGCAGGATGTCGTAGTCCTGCTCGGCGAAGCGCACGGCCTCCTTGTGCACCTTGGTGACCAGCGGGCAGGTCGCGTCGATGGTCTTCAGGCTGCGCCGGGACGCCTCGTCGTGCACGATCGGCGCCACGCCGTGCGCGGAGAACACCACGGTCGCGCCCTCGGGCACCTCGTCGGTCTCCTCCACGAAGACCGCGCCGCGGTTCTGCAGAGTCTGGACGACGTGCTTGTTGTGCACGATCTCCTTGCGGACGTACACCGGGGCGCCGTAGAGCTCCAACGCCTTCTCCACGGTCACGACCGCGCGGTCCACACCGGCGCAGTAGCCGCGAGGCGCGGCGAGGAGGACGCGGCGGTCTTCAGGTGCAGAGACGTTCATGGTTCCCATGGTAGGTGGCGCACCGGCATCCAGAGCCCATGATCGGCTCTCTCCACAACTTCGCCACGTCCGCGCAGCGTCCCCGCCGATGGCTACGCTCCTCTCCATGGCGATGCAATCCTCGGCCGAACAGCCCATCCCCGTCCGCGCGGTCTCCGAGGCGGTGGCCGGGTGGATCTCCCGGCTGGGGGCGATCTGGGTCGAGGGACAGCTGGCGCAGATCAACAAGCGGCCCGGCTCACAGATGGTGTACCTGGTGCTGCGGGACCCCTCTGCAGACGTCTCTGTACAGATCACCACATTCCGTCGCGTATTCGAGGCAGTAGTGCCTCCGCTCACAGAGGGTGCGCGCGTCATCGTCTATGGGAAGCCGGACTTCTACGTTCCGCGCTCCTCGTTCTCCATCCGCGCTGAAGAGATCCGACAGGTCGGCCTTGGAGAACTCCTGGCGCGGCTGGAGATGCTGAAGGCGAAGCTCAAGGCGGAGGGACTGTTCGATCCGCGGAGGAAGAAGCCTCTGCCGTTCCTCCCGCGCTGCATCGGCCTTATTACGGGACGCGCTTCGGCCGCCGAGCGGGACGTTCTGGAGAACGCCAAGCGCCGGTGGCCAGGGGTGCAGTTCCGGGTGGTGAACACCGACGTGCAGGGGCCGAAGGCGATCCCGCAGATCCTGCCGGCGCTGGCCCAGCTCGACGCCGACCCCGAAGTGGACGTCATCATCATCGCCCGCGGCGGCGGCTCTGTAGAGGACCTGCTCCCGTTCTCCGACGAAGCGCTCATCAGGGCCGTCGGAGAGTGCGAGACGCCGGTGGTCTCCGCGATCGGGCACGAGCCGGACTCCCCGATCCTCGACCTCGTCGCCGACTTCCGGGCCTCGACGCCGACCGACGCCGCCAAGCGGGTCGTGCCGGACGTCGCCGAGGAGATGGACCGGGTCGCGGAGCTGCGGCGCAGCGCGTGGCGCTCGGTGGCCCGGATACTGGAACGCGAGGCCATGGGGCTGGCTTCGTTCCGGCAGCGGCCGGTACTGGCTTCCCCGTACTCCATGATCGACGGCCGCCGCAACGACCTCGAGGAGCTGACCCGGCGGGCCCGGGCCAGCGTCGGGCACCGGCTCGACCGGGCTTCGGACGATCTGGGGCACACGCTGGCGCGGGTCCGTGCGCTGTCTCCGATGGCGACGCTGGAGCGCGGCTACTCGATCGTCCTCGCGCCGTCCGGGCACGCGGTGCGCTCCGCCGAGGAAGTCAGCGAGGGGGACGTGCTCGACGTCCGCCTCGCATCAGGGCGTCTCGACGCGGCGGTCACTGAGGTGTTCCCCGCAGCGGACGACGCTACGGCAGAGACACCCAACGACTAAGGGCGACGCCCTTGGGTGCGTCGAAGCCAAGCTCTCTGTAGAGCGCCTCGCCGTACTCACTGGCGTGGAGCTCTATACGCGGGATGCCCTGAGCCGCGTACCAGTCCAGAAGCGCTTGCAGAACAAGACGCGAGTAGCCGCGCCGCCTATAGCGTTCGTCGGTACAGACTCCATATATATAGCCGGAGCGCCCAGACGGGTTCCGGCCACTCGGCAGCCGCTCGTCGACGGCACCGATGGCGCTGGCGGCCAGGCCGCTCCCGTCCCGGGCGTCGATGACGAAACACGCGGTCCCGGCCGCGTCGCCGGCCTCCAGCCACGTGCGGACTTTCTTCACACCGGCCACATGGTTCGGCTCGTCCGGCGCCGGCGGCGCGACCCCGAACACGTCGAGCGCCATCTTGTGCCGCAGCCTCTGGATCTCTTCCTCGTCGCCGGGCACGGCCCGCCGGACACACACTTCGTCGGAACCAGTCACAGCCGGAAACTATCCTGAACCCATGGCGAACGAGACGACCCCCACCGCCGGTGAGACCCCGGACCTGTCCCACCTGGGCTACGAGCAGGCCCGCGACGAGCTGATGGACGTGGTCCGGCGCCTGGAGACCGGCGGCCTGACGCTGGAGGAGTCGCTGGCCGCCTGGGAGCGCGGCGAAGCGCTCGCCAAGCACTGCCAGGCGAAGCTGGACGGCGCGCGGGCCCGGCTCGACGCCGCCATCGGCGCCGGAAGCGGGGACGGCGACGAGGGCTGAGCGCCCGGAAGCCGAGCCCCGGACACGCGATCACGGCAGCAGCACCACAACACGCGAGCCCCGCTTCCCTGAGGAATCCTCCTCAGGAGCGGGGCTCATGTGTGCAAGAAGTGCGGCTACTGCAAGGACCCCGCGAGGGTTTCCAGCTCCGACAGGGCACCGGTCCCGGACACCACGACCGCGACCTTGCCCGGCGTCGTGGCCGCCGCGGTCCCCACCGGGGCCGTGGTCCGCACCAGCGCGTGGTGGCTGCCGTCCGGCGTCACGTAGACCTGCCACTGGTACCCGCCGGCCGTGACCGTGCCGCCGGCTCCGCTCACCGGGGTGGCGTCCGGCGCCTGCACCTGGAGGACGCCGTCCGCGCCCTTGCCGTCGGCGACCTGGTCCAGGCCGACGTACTGGTCGTCGGAGGTCAGGAAGCCGAGCTCCCAGCGCAGCTGCGCGCCGGGGTCGAAGTCGGCGTGGATCGAGGTCGCGCGCCAGCCCGGGGGCAGCGCCGTCGGCGCCAGCGCCTGGAAGGGCAGGTCCGGGTCGCGGCGGGCCTGGGCCAGCGGGATCGTGTAGTCGACCGTCTGGACCGCGTCCTCCGGCTTCTTGGAGTCGTGGGGGAACCACTCGACGATCGCGACGATCGGTAGGGAGATCACCGCCATCGACAGCAGCATGTCCCGGAGGGACTTCTTCAGCGGGGAGACGCGGGCCATACAGATATGGTCCCATCCGTCCCCCCGCGATCCGCGCGGGGTCCCTGCATTTGCCCGGCATGAGGCGCGCCACTTCGCGGTACCGGGTGCACTCCGGCCTCGATACGATCTCCCTCGACAACCCTCGTGAACCGCGACGGTGCGGATCCCCCTCCTCGAGGAGCTTTCAGACCATGAACGCCGCAGTCCCGCAGGCGAACGACGCTGCGACATCCGACATCTCCGCGTCCGACTCCGAAGCCCCCGACCGCAACCTGGCGCTGGAGCTGGCCCGGGTGACCGAGGCCGCGGCGATGGCGGCCGGCCGCTGGGTCGGCAAGGGCGACAAGAACGCCGCCGACGGCGCCGCCGTGAACGCGATGCGCAAGCTGATCAACACCGTCTCGATGCGCGGTGTGGTCGTCATCGGCGAGGGCGAGAAGGACCACGCGCCGATGCTGTTCAACGGCGAGGAGGTCGGCGACGGCTCCGGGCCCGAGTGCGACGTGGCCGTGGACCCGATCGACGGCACCACCCTGACCGGCAAGGGCATGCCCAACGCGCTGGCCGTGATCGCGGTCGCCGACCGGCACAGCATGTACGACCCCTCCGCCGTGTTCTACATGGACAAGCTGGTCGCCGGCCCCGAGGCCGCGGACGTCGTGGACATCACCGCGCCGGTGGCGGAGAACATCCGCGCGGTGGCCCGCGCCAAGCGCCGCGAGCCCGCCGACATCACCGTCGTGGTCCTGGACCGTCCCCGCCACGAAGGCCTGGTATCGGAGATCCGCGAGGCCGGCGCCCGCATCAAGTTCATCTCCGACGGCGACGTGGCCGGCGCCATCATGGCCACCCGCCCCGGCACCGGCGTGGACCTCCTGCTCGGCGTCGGCGGCACGCCCGAGGGCATCATCGCGGCCTGCGCCATCAAGTGCCTCGGCGGCGTGATCCAGGGCCGCCTGTGGCCCAAGGACGACGCCGAGCGCCAGCGCGCCCTCGACGCCGGCCACGACCTGGACCGCGTGCTGCTCACCGACGACCTGGTCTCCGGCGAGAACTGCTTCGTGGCGATCACCGGCATCACCGACGGCGAACTGGTGCGCGGCGTGCACTACACCGGCGGCGGCGCGACGACGCAGTCGCTGGTGATGCGCTCGAAGTCGGGGACGGTGCGGCTGATCGACTCCGAGCACCGGCTGGACAAGCTGCGGTCGTACAGCGCGGTGGCGTTCCACTAGGACGCCGCAGCACTGTTGTTCTGGTTGCGCCGCAGTTCCGTGCGGCGCAACCCTCAGCACTCGTACAAAAAAGGTCTCACCCATTCGCCTCGCGCTCTGGCCAGAGCGTCCGTTCCGTGGTGATCTGGTGAGGTGAGTGCAGAGTCGACAGGCGCCCGCTCCAACGGCGAGAAGAACGAAGTGGCGCTGGTCTTCGCCGGCGTCATGCTGGGCATGCTGCTGGCCGCGCTGGACCAGACCATCGTCTCCACGGCGCTGCCGACCATCGTCTCGGACCTCGGCGGGGCCAACCACATCTCGTGGGTGGTGACGTCGTACCTGCTGGCGTCCACCGCGCTGACGCCGCTGTGGGGCAAGCTCGGCGACCAGTTCGGGCGCAAGCGGGTGTTCCAGACCGCGATCGTCATCTTCCTGATCGGCTCGGCCCTGTGCGGGCTGTCGCAGAACATGGGCGAGCTGATCGGCTCGCGCGCGCTGCAGGGCGTCGGCGGCGGCGGCCTGATGGTGCTGGCGATGGCGCTGATCGCCGACGTGGTGCCGCCTCGCGACCGCGGCAAGTACCAGGGCGTGGTCGGCGCGGTGTTCGGCGTGGCCAGCGTCATCGGCCCGCTGATCGGCGGGTTCTTCGTCGACAACCTCAGCTGGCGCTGGGTGTTCTACGTCAACCTCCCGGTCGGCGCGATCGCGCTGGTCGTGGTGGCCATCGGCCTGCGCACCCACACCGCGCACCGCAAGCCGGTCATCGACTACCTCGGCACCTTCCTCATCGCCGCGGCGGCCAGCTCCCTGATCCTCATCACCAGCTTCGGCGGCAGCACCTGGGCCTGGGGCTCGTGGCAGGTGGTGATGTGCGGAGTGGTGGCAGCGGCGTGCCTGGTCGCGTGGTTCTTCGCGGAGAAATACGCCAAGGAACCAGTGCTGCCCCTGCACTTGTTCAAGAACCCGGTGTTCGCCATGTGCAGCACCATCGGCTTCGTCGTGGGCTTGTGCATGTTCGGCAGCCTCACGTTCCTGCCGCTGTACCAACAGGTCGTGCACGGCGCCACGCCGACCGCGTCCGGCCTCCAGCTGCTGCCGCTGATGGCCGGCGTCCTGGTCGCCTCGATCGGCTCGGGACAGCTGATCAGCCGCACCGGCCGCTACAAGATCTTCCCCATCACCGGCACGGCCGTGATGACGGTCGGCGCCTGGCTCCTGTCCCGCATGACCGACACCAGCTCCACGGCCTCCAACGCGGTCGCGATGCTGGTCTTCGGCCTCGGCCTGGGCCTGGTGATGCAGGTCCTGATCATCGCGGTGCAGAACAACGTGGACTACGAGGAACTCGGCACGGCCACCAGCGCGGTGACGTTCTTCCGCTCGATCGGCGGCGCGTTCGGCGCCTCACTGTTCGGCACCATCTTCAACAACAAGCTGACAGCCGAGATCAAGACCGCGGTCGCCGGCGGCAAGATCAACCCGACGTTCCCGTTCCAGAAGGCGATCGAGGACCCGAAGCTCATCAAGCAGTACCCGAAGGCGGAGACGCAGCCCTTCCTGCACACCTACGCCCACGCGCTGCACTACGTCTTCGTCTACGCGATCCCCTTGTGCATCCTGGCATTCCTGCTGGCCCTGTTCCTCCGCGAAGTCCCCCTCCGCACCACGACCCGCGGCACCGGCGCGGCCGAGGCGGCGACCGGCCCGACGCAGCGCTCGTCGATCGACGAGCTGGAGCGCGCCCTGACCCGCCTGTCCAGCCGCCAGAACGTGAAGGACAGGTACTCGCAGACCATCACCAAGTCCGGCATCGACATCTCGGTGCCCGAGGCCTACGGCCTGTTCCGCCTGAAGCAGTACGGGCCGACCCGCATCGACGACATCCCGGGCCGCCTGAACCTCCCGATGGCCGAGATCCGCCCCCACCTCGACGCCCTGGTCGCCACCGGCCGCTGCACGATCGCCGGCACCGCGCCGAACGAGACGGTGACGATGACCGAGGCCGGCGAAGCCGCGGTCGACGCGCTGAGCGCGGCACGCCGGGCGATCCTGACGGACCAGCTGGACGGCTGGTCGCCCGAGCAGCACGCGGAGCTCCTGACGATGCTGCGGCAGCTCGCCGACTCTTCGATGGACCAGGAGGACCGGCGGTTGCTGGCCGGGGAAGCGGCGGGGCGGGCGCCTGCGGAGATGTAAGGCTGGGGTCGGCCACCACAGCCCCACAAACACCGAACGGCCGAGGCGCGCGTCACCGCACACCCCAGCCGTCCGAACCTTCCAACCAGCCCGCGACTACCCGATCTCGCGCAGCCGAGGCAGCGCCTCAGCCAGCTTCTCGGCGCGCGCCACCGGATCATCCGTCTGCAGAATCAGCAGCGGGTCGCTGATCCCGACCGCCACGAACTCCTCGACCGTGCGCTGCAGAGCGTCGAAGTCGTCCCCGACGCGGATCTGCACCGACCGGCGGATCGTCGACGGATCGCGGCCGACGTCCGCGCAGTGCTGATCCAGCACCGCCGAGGCCTCCGCGACATCAGCCGCCGAGCCGCCGGCGGCGTTCCAGACCGCCGCGTACTCCGCGGCGAGGCGGAGGGTGCGCTTGCGGCCGCTGCCGCCGATCCAGATCGGGGGGTGCGGGGTCTGGACGGGCTTGGGTTCCGCGATCGCGTCCTTGATCTGGTAGTGCTTGCCATCGTGGGTGGTGCGGGGCTCGGTCCACAGGGAGGTGATGATCTTCAGCGCCTCCTCCAGCCGGTCCGCGCGGCTGCCCGCGGTGCCGAACGGCAGGCCGAGCATGGTGTGCTCGTTCTCGGCCCAGGCGGCGCCGATACCGAACTCCAGGCGGCCGCCGGAGAGGTGGTCGACCGTGACCGCCATCTTGGCCAACTCGGCGGGGTGCCGGTAGGTGTTGCCGGTGACGGAGCACCCGATGCGCACGCGCGACGTCAGCGCCGCCATGCCCGCCAGGGCCGTCCAGGCCTCGAAGATGTCCTTGGTCTCGTCGCCGCCGAGGCTGGCGAAGTGGTCCATGTTCCAGCAGTGGTCGAAGCCGGCTTCGTCGGCGATGCGCCAGACGGCCTTGTACTCCTCGATGGTCGCATCCTGGCTGAGTTTGATCCCGAAACGGAGATTCGCCATGAGCCAAGGCTACTTCGCCGTCAAAGCCCCGAGCTTCTTCCGCGACCGCTTCCCCGCCAGCTCCTCCTCGACCTGCGCCAGCCAGGGCCACGCCCCGAGCGCCGCGAACCGGTCCCCCGCCGCCTCCAGCCGCGCCCGATCGCCGTCCAGACGCCCGAACGCCAACAGCGTCCGTGCCTCCTCGTACCGGTCGTCGGTCTCGGCGTGCAGCCTCAGCGCCTTCTCAAAGTGCTGCTTGGCCTTCGCCGCCTTGCCGACCTGCCCGAGACACCGCTCGGCCACCGCCCGGACCACTATCGACATCGACATGGCCGCGGCCTCCTTCGCCGCCTCCGCCACGTCCCGAGCCTTCGCCGACTCTCCGGCACGCACCAGGGCTTCGACCAAGTCGCCCGCCACCGGAAGCACCGACGGATCCTGCACGCCGAGCCGCTCCAGCGCCACCGCGACCTCGCCGAGCACCGTCGCCGCGGCGTCCCACTTCCGCTCGGCCGACAGCGCCACCCCCACCGCGTGCCGCGACCACAGCACATAAGCCTCGGACCCCGTGGACTCCGCCTCGACCAGCGCCGCGTCCTCGGTCGGCGCGCCCATCAGGGTACTGACGCGCAGCGCCAACCCCCGCGCCACCGCCCGAACCGGCTGCTGCCCCAAGCGCGAAGCCAGCCCCGCCGCCTCCATCGCGTCGTCCCGGGCCGCGGGCCACCGCCCCGTACGGAAACCCACCTCGGCCCGCACGACCAACAGAGCGGGAAGATGCTCGGCCGCCCCATACGCACGCAATAGAGCGATTGAGCGGTCCAGCACAGCAGCCGCGCCTCTGACATCGCACGTCCACATCGCCCCGGCCGCGATCGCCGGCACCGTCAGCGGCCCCATGTCCAGCGGATCGGACATCAGCGCGGACGAGACCACCGGCGCCAACATCGCCTCGGCGTCGATCGCGCGGCCGGCCAGGATCAGCCCGATCGCGGTGGTGTGGCTGCCGCTCTCCAGCAAAGTCTTGATCTTGGTCTGCGGCGTGCGCAGAACCGAGGTCCGCGTCGCGATGCGGTCCAGCCGGTTGTGCAGCGTCGCGTCGTCGGTGAGCACGCGCGCCTCCCGGATCGCGCGCCCGAGGCCGCCGAGGTCCCCGAGCAGCCGCGCGGTGTCGGCGGCGCCGGTCAGCCAGCGCGCCCGCGCACCCGGGTCAGGGGACAGACTCGCCGCCCGCCCGTACGACGACCGCGAAGCCTCCAGCGCGCCCCGCAACCGCGCGCCGTCCGCGGCCCGTCCCAGCGCCTCGGCCGCCGCGCCGTCCGGGCCGACCGCCGCGCCGGCCAGGTGCCGGGCCAGGATCTCGCCCTTCTCGGCCTCCCGCAGCTCGTTGATCGCGTCGACGAACGCCGCGTGCGTCTCCTGCCGCTCGGTCGGCGTGGCCGTCGCGTAGATGGACGTCGCCACCCCGAGGTCGCGGAACCGCCAGCCGGACGTCGTGGCCTCGATCACGCCCTCGGCGACCGCCGGGGCCAGATCCCCGACCCGCAGCCCGAGGTGGTCCAGCGCCCCGCCGACCTCGTCGATGTGCCCCGTCGCGCTGGCCGCCAGCACGAGCAGCGCCCGCGTCGTCGCCTTCGGCAGGTCCCCGGCCGCGACCGGCCGCTGGAGCTGCACCGCCACCGCGCCGAGCGTGCCGAACGGGGCCCGGCGCACGTCGTCGACGGTGAGCACCCACGCCACCGGCGCCCGCCGGGTGGCGCGCACGGCGACCGCGATCGCGATCGCCGACGGCCGGTCCAGCAGATGCGCGTCGCCGACCACCGCGACCACCGGCTGCACCGCCGCCGCCTGCGCGATGAGCTCCCCGGCCGCCCGGCCGACGTGGCCGGCGCCGCGGTCGAGATCCAGTCCCGACGTGCCGTCGATCAGCGGACGCACCAGATCGGCCAGTCCGCTGAAGGCCGCGACCGGCACCGTCTCAGCAAGCTGCGCCGCGTCGGCGGTCTGTGCTGTCTCCGAAAGGCATGCTGTCTCGGAAAGGCGTGCTGTCTCGGAAAGGCGTGCTGTCTCAAAAGTCTGTGCCGTCTCAGCGATCTGAGCCGCCTGCGTGGCCGGCAGACCACCGCCGGCGCGCAGCACACACAAGCCGTCGACGACGGGACCCGCGATGCCGGCGAAGTCCGCCGGAGCCGCGCCGCCGAGCAGGACGGCGCCGCCCAAGCCACGCCGCACATGCTCAAGGAGGGTCTGCACGGACTGCCGCATACGTATCAGCCTACTGGCGGAACGCTCGCGATATGTCTGATCCGGCCAACCCGTGCTCCGGATGGGGCCTTCGGTGCTGGTGGGACGGCCTCCGCGGCTAGTTGAGCCGGCAACTACCGCCGGTCGAGCCGATACACCAGCTTCAATCCCGACCACGTGGCGTCGATCGCCGCGATCTTCACGTCCACCAGTCCGATCGGCAGCGCGAGCGCGTCCTCGCGGACCAGACTCTCGGTGACGTCCGTCACGACGCCCGAGGCCTTCTTCGGCCAGCACATCCACAGCGCGCCGCTCTTGGACAACAGGGCCGGAAGGCCGGCGTAGTTCTCAGTGAGCGTCGCATGGTCCTTGGCGAACGCCACGATCACGTCGTACGGCCCGGTGCCGCCGTCCTCGGCCGTCTCGACCGTCACGTCATAGGGCAGCGGCTGCGGATCGAAGTCCTCGGGAGCGTTGTGGAAGAGCACGTAGTACCCGGCTTTGATGCCGAGCTTCTTGGGCAGGGGAGTGCCGGAGTAGCCGGAGGACTGCGGGGAGGTCACATCCGCAACCCTAATCCGGCCCACCGACTAGCCCAGGTAACTCAACGCGACGAACCTGCGGCCGTCGGCCGTCCACACCTGGCGCGCCGCGTACCCGAGCGGCGCGGCCAACGCCAACAGCGACTCGGATCCGATGCGGGCCCAACCGAATTCGTCCCCGCCACCACCACCGCCGCCGAACCGCACCCGGTACCGCACGTCGACATCGTCCGCCTCGGTCTCGACGATCAGCTCTCCGCTGTACGGCCGGATCAGGGTGCGCAGCCGCTCCAGCAAGGCGCCGGGATCACCGCCGATCCCGATGTTCCCGTCCATCAACAGCGCGTGCGGCCACCGCCCGGCGCCCGGCAGCCGGTCGAAGATCGACCGGCGCAGCGCGCTCGCCCCGCTCGCCCGGCTCAGCAGCAGCGCGAACGGCGCGACGTCCACCCCCAGCGCCGGCACGCCGCGCCCGGCGAGCTCGGCGACCAGCCGCCCCGGCCCGCATCCCAGATCGAGGGTCGGGCCCTGGCAGCGGTCCAGGACGGCCTTGTCCACGGCGTCCGGCGGCGCGCTGAACTTCGCCGCGTCCAACAGAAGGGTCTCGCCGGAGTCGGCGTGCAGGACCAGTTGTGCGGTCGGGTCGTTGATCGCCCTGGCATACGGCGCGCTGGCCGTCCAGGCGCCGGCGTCGCTCACGCCGACACCGGCATGGGCGCCGGCAGCCTCGCGCCGACGGCACCGGCCACAGCGGCGAACCGCGACGCAGGAGCCGCCGCGGCGACAGCCGGGAGATCCGCGACGGTGTCGACGTCGCGCAACACCGGCAGCATCCGCACCCTGAGCCCGGCATCGGTGAGCCGGCCGAGCTGGACGGCACCGGTCGTGTCCGTGGACATCGGCACGTCGAACAGCAGCCGGTCCAACGCCACCTCGCGCGGACGCCGGAAGCCCAGCGCCCAGAACCCGCCGTCCTCGGCCAGACCGATCGTCGCGTCCTCCCACGCCGTCGGCATGCACGCCTCCAGCAGGGGACCGGTCACCTGCGGCGTGTCCATCCCGACGAGCAGCACCGGCCCCGGATCGAGGACGGCAGCCTGCTGAAACGCCGCGGCCAACCGCCGATCGAGACCGCCGGTGCCCTGCGGGACGACCGTGAACCCCGGCGCCGCGGGGACCAACGCCGGATCCCCCTCCAGAGCCAACAGCCGAAGCGAAACCCGTGCACCGGCAACGGCTTCCAGCGTGTCGGCGAGCGCCGCGCGGGCCAGCTCGGCCCCCTGCTGCGGCGTGAACGGCGGCGTCAGCCGGGTCTTCACCCGGCCCGGAACCGGTGCTTTCGCGATGACGATCAGGGTGCTCATCGGGTCGCGGCCCTCCAGACTCGGCGCATGTCGCGGACGGCTTTGACGGTGCCGCCGACCGTTCCGGTGACCTTGGACTTGCCGGTGCGCGGCGCGTACGGGACGTCGGTCTCGGTGATGCGCCAGCCGCCTTGCGCGGCCTTGAGCACCATTTCCAGCGGGTAGCCGAAGCGCCGGTCCTCGATCCCGAGCGCCAGCAGCTCCTCGCGCCGGGCGGCGCGCATCGGCCCGAGGTCGCGGATCCGCACCCCGGTCTCGCTCCGGATCCGCAGCGCCAGCAGGCGGTTGGCCAGGCGGGCGTGCGGGGGCCAGGCGTCGCGGGTCAGGGGCCTGCGTTGGCCGAGGGCGAGGTCGGCCTCGCCCCGGCGGACGGCGTCGGCGACCTTCGGCAGGTCTTCGGGGTCGAAGGAGCCGTCGCAGTCGAGGAAGCAGACGACGTCCGCCGTGGCGGCGAGCAGGCCCGCGTGGCACGCGGCGCCGAAGCCGCGCCGCGGCTCGTGGACGACCAGCGCCCCCAACGATTCCGCCACCTCGGCGGACCCGTCCGTGGAGCCGTTGTCGACGACGATGGCGCGGTAGCCGGCGGGGATTCGGGACAGGACGTAGGGAAGGGCGGCGGCTTCGTCGAGGCACGGGAGGATGACATCTGTCGCGCCGACGAGCGCGGGATCAAGATCGAGCCCGAGCCCATCACGAGCCCGATCCGTTTCACGGCGCTGCGCCGCCGATCGGAGCCGGAGTGTCTTGAAGGCGGCCTGCCCGGCGAACACGACCACGATCGCCACCAGCGCCCCGCCGTATCCCTGCACCGGCGAGCCGCCGGACTGCACGAGGTACCCGGCGTACGGCACCCCGATCCACGCGATGCTCCGCCAGCCCGCGAACGCGATGAACAGCACCAGCAGTTCGGCGTACCAGGCGAACGGCGGCGCGGTGACCAGGAACCCGACGCCCGCCAGCACCAGCGCGCCGCGCCAGGGCCGCTCCGGGTCGCCCAGGCGCCAGACCAGGATCGTGGCCACCGCCAGGACGGCCACAGCCGCCGGTTTGACCAGCGCCCCCGGGAAGACCGCGTCCAGGAGCGCGAACCGCGCGCCGCTCTGGTAGCCCTCCTCGTTGAGATAGCCGCCGAGGAAGCCCTCGACGCCGCTGCCGACGGCCAGCACGTGCGGCAGATAGACCCCGACCACCACACCGGCGATGGACGCCAGCAGGACAAACGGCCGGCGGCGCAGAGCCCCGGGCACGGCCAGCGCGGGAGTCACCTTCGCCGCGATGCCGAGACCGAGGAAGATCCCGCCGCGCGCCACGCGCTTCGAGGCCAGCGCCAGGAACGCGCAGGCGGTGAACAGGACGGCGAGGACGTCGGCGTGGCCGCCGTTCCCGGCCTCGACCGCCGCTGTCGGGCACCAGGCCCACAGCACCGCGTTCCGGGAATCGACGCCGATCCGCGGAAGCCCCACCAGCAGGACGACGGTGACGCCGAGGGCGAGCACCGCCGCGGAGATCTGGATGCCGCGCGGCCCCCACCAGTGCGCGAGGAAGTAGTACGCCTCGGCGACCGGCGGGTAGATCGTGTGCACGAGCGGTCGGTTGAGGTACGTGCAGGCGGCCGTGATGCCCGGCGCCGAGGTCACACAGTGCGACGGGTCGAGTCCGGTGCCGGTCGCCGGGAACAGGCCGGATCCGGCGCGCAGGCCGACAAGGCGCGTGGCCACCGGGACGTAGCGGTAGGGGTCGATGCCCGAGGCCTGGACCCGGCCGTCCCACACGTACCTATACAGGTCGTCGGAGTAGCGCGGCGCCGTGGTGAACGCCGCGATCTGCATCGCCGCCGCGCCGCCGAGCGTCACCCACCGCGCCCACAGCGCCGGCAGCCCCGACACCGACCACGCGCCGGCGAGGTACAGGGCGAACAGCGCGCCGAAGGCCAGTCCGGCGTGTCCGCCGAAGCCGAGGTCCGTGGTGCCGCGGACCCGGACGATCGCGTACACGCCCAGCGTGAGCAGCGTCGCGGCCCCCAGCGCAGCACCGAGCCGCACGATTCTCATGGGCTCAGACTGACCGGCGGCGGGCCTTCCCGGCGACGCTCCGCGCCGGGTCGTCACAGTTCCGTAAGGACTGGAAAGCCCCGTTCAGAGCCTCAGACAGTGTTCCCTAGTAGCGTGACGAGAGCTCCAGGCAAAATGTCGGGAAATGACTGATCACCGGGAAGGCGGCAATCCGATGGGCACGCCGGACACCGCGAGCATCGTCGGCGACGAGCCCGCCACCGACCGCGACGGCGGCGAGCCCGCGCTCGACGTCCTGGTCGTCGACGACGACGCCACGGTCGCCGAGGTGGTCGCCGCCTACCTCACCCGGGCCGGGTACAGCGTCCGCCGCGCCGCCGACGGGCCCTCCGCGGTCGCGGCGGCGGCCGAGCGGCTGCCGGACCTGATGGTGCTGGACCTGATGCTGCCCGGCTTCGACGGGTACGAGGTGCACCAGCGGGTCACCGCGCTCGGCGAGGTCCCGGTCATCATGCTGACCGCGCGCGGCGAGGAAGGCGACCGGATCCTGGGGCTGCAGGTCGGCGCCGACGACTACGTCACCAAGCCGTTCAGCCCGCGGGAGCTGGTGCTGCGGGCCGGAAGCGTGCTGCGCCGCTCGCGCGGTCGGGGCCGGGGACGGGGTCAGGGCTCCGAGGCGCCGCAGAGCGCCGAGATCCTGGTCCTGGGCCGCCTGGAGGTCGACCTGACCGCGCACCAGGCCCGGCTGGCCGGCGAGCCGCTGGCCCTGACCGGCCGGGAGTTCGACCTGCTGGCGTTCCTGATGGCCAACCCGGGCCAGGCGTTCAGCCGGGCCGAGCTGATGCAGCAGGTGTGGGGCTGGTCCTTCGGCGACCAGTCGACCGTCACGGTGCACGTGCGCCGGCTGCGCGAGAAGATCGAGCCGGATCCGGCCGCGCCGTCGCTGATCGTGACGGTCTGGGGCGTCGGCTACCGGCTCGAAGCACCGGAGGACGTCGATGCGTGACCAGTTGGAGATCATCGCCATGGGCGCCGGCTCCGCGGTCGGCGCCTCGCTCATCGGGTGGCTGGCGCTGCGGGCGCTGCGCGGGCGGTCGCTGCGCGCCTCGCTGTTCGCCTCGGCCGCGACCGCGGCGCTGGCGGTGGTCGCCGGCATCGTGATCGCCTCCCGCGCGATGTTCATCTCCTCGCACGACGCCGGGGTCTCGGTGATCGTCTCGCTGTCCGGCGCGGCGGTCACCCTGGCGCTGGCCTACCTGCTGGGCCGCAGCCTGGCGCACGACAGCCGCACGCTGCGCAGCGCCCTGCAGGCACTCGGCGAGGGCGACGACGCCCCGAGCCCGGCCCAGAACGGCAAAGCCCTGATGACCGGCGAGCTGGCCCAGCTCGACCGGGAACTGCGGGCGACGCAGGCGAAGCTGGCCGAGTCGCGGGAGCGCGAGCGCGCGCTGGAGCGCTCCAGGCGCGAGCTGGTCGCCTGGGTCTCGCACGACCTGCGGACCCCGCTGGCCGGGCTGCGCGCCATGGCCGAGGCGCTGGAGGACGGCGTCGCCACCGACCCGGCGCGCTACCACGTGCAGATGCGGCAGGCGGCGGACCGGCTGGCCGGGATGGTGGACGACCTGTTCGAGCTCTCGCGGATACACGCGGGCGCCCTGCGGCTGACGCTGGAGTCGGTGGCGTTGGCGGACCTGGTGGACGGCGCGCTGGCCGAGGGGCAGCCGCTGGCGCGGGCCCGCGGCATCGAGCTGTCCGGCGTGGTGACGACCCCGGCCACGGTGCGCGGGGATGTCAGGGAGCTGTCACGCGCGCTGTCGAACCTGGTGGTGAACGCGATCCGGCACACCCCCGAGGACGGCGCGGTGCGGATCGAGGCCTCCGCGCTGACCCGGGCCGGCGCGAGCGGGGAACCGCAGGTGCTGCTGGCCGTCACCGACGCCTGCGGCGGGATCCCGGACGAGGACCTGGACCGGGTCTTCGACGTGGCCTGGCGCGGCACGGCGGCGCGGACGCCGGAGACGGAGAGCCCGGTCGGGGCCGGGGCCGGCCTGGGGCTGGCGATCGTGCGCGGCATCGCCGAAGCGCATTCGGGTGCTGTCACGGTCGGCAACGTGGACGGCGGCTGCCGCTTCGAGATGCTTTTGCCGGTTCCAGTGTGATTTTCTCTACGCCATTCGTTGAGGGTGCGCAGGAGGTGTGCGGGGTCCGGGCCTAGTGTGGTCGGGGTCTACGGAGGGGATCACGTCCATGAAGCGCGTTCGTTTGACCGCATCCGCCATCGCCGCCTCGTCCCTGGGGTCGCTGGGCCTGGTCGGCATCGGGGCGACCAGCGCCCACGCCGCCGGCACCACCCCCAACACGGCGTTCAGCGGCAAGGGTTTCGACACCTGCCTCGCCCCGAGCTCGGCGACGATGGACGACTGGTACGCCCACTCGCCGTACCGGGGCGTCGGGGTCTACATCGGCGGCGCGTCGTACCAGCCGAACAAGGACTGCGCGTCCCCGGCGAACCCGAGCCCGCCCACCGACGGCGGCTACAACGCCGGCTGGGTCCAGCACCAGGCCGCGACCGGCTGGGGCATGTGGGCCATCTACGCCGGGCAGCAGGGACCGACGCTGACCGCCGCCGGCGCCGACCCGACCGCGCTGGGCGTCTCGGACGCCAAGGACGCGGTGGCGAAGGCGAGCGCCCTCGGGTTCGGCTCGGGCACGACGATCTTCGTCGACATGGAGCCCTACCACGAGGACGCGACCGCGAAGGCGGTGGTGGCGTACCTGAAGAGCTTCGGGAGCGCGCTGAACGGGACCGGCTTCAAGCTCGGCCTGTACGGCACCTCGGGGAACCCGGCCAGCGGCCACAGCGCGGTCGGCGACGCCGCCGCCGACCCGGGGCTGCAGGCCCAGATCTCGGCCGTCGACATCTCCGGCAGCACCTCGGACCAGGAGAACTTCAACGCCACGACGAACGACCCGTACGTCCCGTCGACGGACTGGGGCCGGCACCAGCGCATCCACCAGTACTTCCTGGACGTGCAGCGGCAGTACGGGTCCTCGCCGGCGATCCAGGTCGACGAGGACGACGTCGACCTCTCGCCGACCTCGCACGTGACCCTGGACCCGTCGAAGGTGCACGCCGTCCGCTGGGCCGGCAGCGACCGCATGGGCACCGCGGTCGCGGTCTCGCAGCAGCTGTGGCCGGCCACCACCGGCAACCAGGCGGACTTCTACGCCCCGGCGGACAAGCGCCCGCTGGCCAAGACCGCCGTGCTGAGCCGCTCCGACGACTTCGCCGACGCCCTCGGCGGCTCGGCGCTCGCCGCCCACGACAGTGGACCGCTGCTGCTGACCCCGACCGCGAGCCTGAACCAGGCGACCGCCGCCGAACTGAAGCGGACGCTGGCCCCCGGCTCGACGGTCTACCTGCTCGGCGGCGAGAAGGCCCTGTCCCCGGCGGTGTTCGCCGCGGTGCAGAAGCTGGGCTTCAACCCGGTCCGCATCGCCGGCGACGACCGCTACAGCACCTCGGTGAAGATCGCCCAGCAGATGGCCGGCGACATGAAGGACGCCAGCGGCCACCCGGCTGTGCAGCGCGTCCTGCTGGCGACCGCGTCGGTGTTCCCGGACGCCCTCGCGGCGGGCACGGCGGCCGGCGCCACCCCGGACACGGTGCTGGTGCTGACCAACGGCACGCAGATGCCGGCCGCCACCACGGCCTTCCTGCGCCAGTGGGCCGGCACCCCGGCGGGCGCGAACGTCTACCCGGTCGGCGGCGCGGCGAACACCGCGGCCAAGACCCTCGGCGTGAACGTCCCGGCCGGCAACCTGAAGCTGAACGGCCTGGTCGGCGCCACCCGCTACGAGACCGCGGCCCTGGTGGCGCACCAGTTCTTCGGCGCCACCGGCACCCCGCACATGTACGCGGTCGCCACCGGCACCAACTGGGCCGACGCCCTGTCCGGCGGCGCGGCGATGGGGACGCTGGACGGCCCGCTGCTGCTCACCGAGCCCACCAGCCTGGCGTCCGCGACCAGCGGATTCCTCAACTCGGAGGAGGCCGGCGGGTCGATCGAGGTCGGCGTGGTGCTGGGTGGGACGGCGGCCGTGTCGAACGGCGTGCTCAACAGCCTGTAGGGGCTTGACATCGAGTCGGCGGCACCGGGATTCGGTGCCGCCGACTCGTTTTCCACCGCCGGCCTGCGGATGCCCCCTCCGCGCCCGCCGGCCGTCGCTCGTCCCGTCTCCCCGTCGCGCCGTCTCCCCGTCTCCCCGTCACTCCTGCGCGATGGCCCCCAACAGATCCAGCCGGGCGGCCCGCCGCGCCGGCCGAGCCGCCGCCCCGACCCCCGCGACCGCCCCGGCCGCCAGGATCAGCGCCAGCGTCGTCGGCGAGGCCGCGAACCCGATCGCCGTCGAGTTCCCCGCCGCGCGCACCAGCGTCCAGGCCAGGAACGTCCCGAGCGCGACGCCGCCCAACGTCCCGAACAGCGCCACCAGCAGCGACTCCCACCGGACCAGGGCCCTGGTCTGCGGCCGCGTCAGCCCCACCGCGCGCAGGAGCCCGAGCTCGCGCGTGCGCTCGTGGACCGACAGCGCCAGCGTGTTCGCGATCCCGGCCAGCGCGATCACGATCGCCAGCACCAGCAGTACGTACGAGATCGTGAGCACCACATCGACCCCGGAGGCCTGCGCGTCCGCGTACTGCTGACGGTCCTGCACGTCGGGGCTGCCGTAAGGCACCACCGCCGCCGTGATCGCCGGCCGCGCCGCCGCGATGGACGTGCCGGGCGCCAGCTTCACGATCACCGAGGTGTCCGTGACCTGATTCGCGTGCGCGGACCACGCCGCGGTGTCGAGGAGGAATCCGTTGAAGGACCCGCGCGGCCCGTAGACCAACCCGACCGGCACCGTGCCGGCCGAGCCGTCGGGGTAGACGACCGAGACCGAGCTCCCGAGCGGGTGCTTCTTGGCCTCGGACGCCGAGACCCCGACCGCCCGGCCGCCGTCCAGCGCCGCAACCGAGCCGGACCGCACGTCCACCGAGACCGCCTGATCCAGCTTCCCGGTGTCCGCGAACGTCACGTTCTCCGCCGAGCCGCCGATCGAAGCCGTGCCCTGCCCGATCCCCACAGCCGCCGCGACTCCCGGCACCTTCTGTAGATCGGCAGCCATTTGCGGGCTCAAACCGCCGCCTCCGAAGCCCGGCGCCGACACCGCGAGGTCTCCGACGAACGACCGGTCCACATCAGACTTCAGCGATGCCTTCACCGACGTGGCGAACACGGTCAGCAGCGTCACCACGGCGACGCCGACCATCAGCGCGGTGGCGGTCGCCGACGTCCGCCGCGGATCCCGCGCCGCATTGCGCCGCGCCAAGACCCCGGTCGTCCCCGCGAGCCGTCCGCCGCCGGTGACCACGGCCCCCAGCACGCGCACCGCCCCGCGCGCCGCGACCGGTCCGAGCATCACCACGGCGACCGTGGTGGCCGCGGCCCCGGCGCCGGCCAGCGCCAGCGATCCGCCCGCCACGGCCAGTGCCACGCCGCCGACCAGCAGCACCGCGCCGATCGGCGTCCGCACGCGCCCGAACCCGGACGCCGTCTCCCCCACCGACGCCTCCCGCAGCGCCGCCAGCGGCGCCACCCGCGAGGCCCGCACCGCCGGCGACAGCGCGGCCAGCGCGGTCACGCCGACCCCGACCAGCAGCGCGATCGCGATCGTCGACCCGGTCACCGCCAATCCCCCAGCGGGCAAAGCGAATCCGGCCGCGTCGAACAGCGCCTTCAGCGCCTGCGCGATCCCCAGCCCGCCGACCACGCCGACCGCCGACGCGGCCAGGCCCAGCGCCGCCGCCTCGCCCAACGAGGACCGCAGGATCTGGCTCCGCGACGCGCCGAGCGCGCGCAGCAGGGCGTTCTCACGCGTCCGCTGGGCGATGAGGATCGTGTACGTGTTGTGGATCGAGAACGACGCGACGAGCAGGGCCACGGCTGCGAAGACGAGCAGGAAACCCTTGAAGAACGTGAGGAAAGCCGTGCCGATCGCGTCCGTGGTCGCCTTCGTGTAGGCCGCGCCGGTGATCGCCGAGACACCCGGCGGCAGCGCCTTCGAGACCGCACCGACAACAGAGTCCTGAGACACGCCGCTCTTCGCCGCGATCAGGATCTGCGACGCCTGGCCGGGGCGCGCGATGTAATTCTCCGCGACCGACTTCGTGAATCCGGCGTACGTCACCTGCCCGATCCCGTCCTGCGTCCCGAACCCGGCGATGCCGACGATCGTGACGCGCACCGGCAGCGGGGTCTGGACGATCGTGGTGTCGCCGATCTTCAGGTGTCCGGCGTCGGCGGCACCGCGGTTGATCACGGCCTCGACCGGCTGCCCGGCCGGTACGTCGCGCGGCGCCCGCCCGGAGACCAGGTGGTACGCGTTCAGCGTGGCGGACGGGATCCAGTTCCCGGCGGTGCGCGGCGGGCCGTTGCCGCCGACGGCTTTGCCGTCCGCGCCGAGCAGTTGGCCGTAGCCGACGATGTCGGGCTGCGCGTCGGCGACGCCCGGGACCGTGCGCAGCGAATCAGCGAGCTGCGACTGGATCGGGGCGCGCAGGCCGCCGAGAGGCGTGCCGTTGCCGCTGGAGGCGATCAGCGTGTCCGAGCGCACGACGGCCGCGACCCCGGAGTCCGCGGTCGCGAAGAGGTTGTCGAAGTTGCGCGACAGCGTCGCGTTCAGCGTGAGGGTGCCGGCCAGGAAGGCGACGCCGAGGAACACGGCGAGGAACGTGCCGATCAGCCGAAGGCGGCGGGCGGTGAGGTTGCGCAGGGCGACGGTGAGCATGTATGTCAGCCTCCTTATTCGCCGAAGCGCTGCATACGGGCCAGGACGGCATCCCGGGTGGGCAGTTCGAGCCGGTCCACGAGGCGGCCGTCGGCCAGGAACAGGACCTCGTCGGAGTAGGCGGCGGCCGAGGGGTCGTGGGTGACCATCACCAGCGTCTGGCCCAGATCCGTGACCATGGCCCGCAGCAGGCCCAGGACCTCGGCCGCGGACCGGGAGTCGAGGTTGCCGGTGGGCTCGTCGGCGAACACGACCTCCGGCCGGGACGCGAGGGCGCGCGCGACGGCGACGCGCTGCTGCTGGCCGCCGGAGAGCTCGGCGGGCCGGTGCTTGAGGCGGTCGGCGAGGCCGACGGTGCGCACGACGGTGTCCAGCCAGTCCTGGTCGGGCGCGCGGCCGGCCAGGTCCAGCGGGAGGGTGATGTTCTCCGCGGCCGAGAGCGTGGGCAGCAGGTTGAAGGACTGGAAGACGAAGCCGAGCTTCTCCCGGCGCAGGAGCGTGAGCTGCTTGTCGGAGGCGGCGCCGAGTTCGACGTCGCCGATGTAGACCTGCCCGGAGGTGAGCCGGTCCAGGCCGGCCAGGCAGTGCATGAGGGTCGACTTGCCGGATCCGGAGGGGCCCATGACGGCGGTGAAGCGGCCGGCGGGGAGCACGACGGTGACGCCGTCGAGGGCGCGGACGGCCGCGTCGCCGCCGCCGTACTGCTTGACCGCGGCCACCGCGCGGGCGGCGGGTGCCTTGGTGGTGCTGGAGGTGTTCGAGCTGCCTGAGCTGCCCGAGCTGCCCGGTGTCGTGCCGATCGTGGTGGTCATACCGTCGATTCCACCTTCGGGGGCGCTGCGGTGTAGTCCTACGACGGGAGTCACCTGGGGTACTGCGTGGGGAGACAGCGAAACGGCGCGACCACAGTGTGGTCACGCCGTTTCCGCTGTGCGCACTAGTCCTTGTCGAACTGGAGCAGGACCGTCACCGCGACCGCCACGCCGACCAGGAGTTCCAGCCCGGCGGTGAAGGCGTGGGTGTAGGCGGCGGGGGTGGTGGAGGAGCCGAGGGCGGAGTAGAAGACGATGCCGATCACCGCGACCCCGACCGCGCCGCCGACCTGCATCACCGTGGACACCACGCCCGAGGCGGCGCCGGTGTGCTGCGGAGCGACCCGGCCCATGGCCCCGGCGGCCAGCGGACCGATCGCCAGGCCCATGCCCGCACCGTCACCGACCAGCGCCGGGATCGTCCAGAGCAGCGAACCGTGGCTGCCGGTGAGGTGGAGCGTGACGATCAGGTCGGCCAGGCTGACGGCCATCAGCAGCGTGCCGACGGCGGCGGTCTGCCGACCGAGGCGAGCGGTGAGCTTCTGCGCGACCATCGAGGTGAGCAGGTAGCCGATGCCGATCGCGGTGAAGACCAGGCCGGCGTGCAGGGCGTCCAGTCCGCGGCCGATCTGCAGGTAGAGGGCGAAGATCAGGAAGAACGAGCCCTGACCCATCCAGAACACGATCTGGGCGATGATGCCCCGAGTGAAACCCTTGCTGCGGAACAGCGCCGGGTCGATCAGCGGCGACTTCTGCGCGGCGGCCAAGCGGCCCTGGTACCAACCGAAGGCGCCGAACAGAACCAGCGCGGCGCCGAAGCTCAGCCAGGTCCACAGCGGCCAGCCCTGGCTCTGCCCCTGGATGAGCGGCAGCACGGTGGCGACAAGCGCGGCACTGACCATCGCGACGCCGGGCACGTCCAAGCGCGTCCGGGCACCCTCCGCCCTGGACTCGGGCACGGCACGCGGCACGAGCGTCAGGGCCACCGCGCCGACCGGCACATTGATCAGGAAGCAGCTGCGCCAGCCGAGCCCGGAGAAGTTCAGATCGATCAGCACACCACCGATCAGCTGACCGAAGACCGCCGCCAGGCCCATCGCGAGGGCATAGGCGGTAAAGGCGCGGACCCGCTTGGCGCCTTCGAAGGCGGTGCCGATGATGGCCAGCGTCTGCGGACTCAGCAACGCCGCACCGATACCCTGCACGACCCGCGAGGCGATGAGCACGTCGGCAGTCGGCGCCATCCCGCACGCAGCCGACGCGGCGGTGAACAGGGCCATCCCGAGCGCGTACATCCGGCGCCGCCCGAACATGTCGCCAAGCCGCCCCGCAGTGATGACCCCGGCCGCGACCGTGAGGCCGTACCCGGCGACGATCCACTGGATCGCAGCCGGCGAGGCGTGCAGGTCGCGCTGTGTAGCGGGGATCGCGACGTTGACGATGAAGATGTCGAGCGTGGTCATGAAGACGCCCGCGAGGAGGACCAGGAGCGTCAGGTTCTGGGCCCGGGCGGTGTCGCGCGGGGATTCCGTTGCGGTGCGCGGTGCGGGCGCTTCGTGCGCCTCGCTGGCCGGTGTCGCCGGCCGGATTTCAGTAGCGGTCATGGGGTCAACGATGGCTTCGCGGGGGCCATGGGGACGATTACCTGGAAGGTAAGGACGGGGGGTGCGAGGCGCTAACCTCGGCATTCGATCGAGGCACCGAGTCGACGCGGGTAGTGGGATCGTGCGCGATGAGCTTGCCGACGGAGCCGGCCGGACCTGGCGCTTCGACGATCCATGGCGCTGGCGACCGTTCGACGGCGATCTGACGGCCGGGCCGCGCTGGCCCCTCTCACTGCTCACCCGCGACGGCACGCCGGATCCAGACGCGGCGGCCCAGATCGCGGCGGTCACCAGCACGGGTTCGCCGGCGGATGACATCACGCGCTGGCGGGAGCTGGCCGCTGCGGAGCCGCCGCACGCATTACCTGCCGGGTAATCGTGAGGTCATGGCCCCCGGCGGCATCGTTGAGGGCACAGGCCGCCGGGCAAGCCGGGGCCGGAACGGAAGGCAGTGCCATGACTGACATCAAGAACCTCATCGACGGTTACATCGCCGCGTGGAACGAGACCGACGCCGACGCCCGGGCCAAGAAGGTCGCGGAGGTCTTCGTCGAGGAGGTCGAGTACACCGACCCGCTGGCTTCGGTGCACGGGCACGGGGAACTCAGTGCCCTGATCGGCGCGGCTCAGGGGCAGTTCGCGGGGCTGACGTTCCGGTTGGCCGGGGAGCCGGACGCGCACCATGACGTCGTGCGCTTCACCTGGGAGCTGGCGGCCGGTGCGGACGAGGCGCTGGTGGTCGGGTTCGACGTGGCGCTGATCGCGGCCGACGGGCGGATCGGGGCGGTCGCCGGGTTCCTGGACAAGGTGCCCGCGATGTGAACGGTGCGGTGGCTGCGCCGGAGGGCGGTGGTCGGGAGCTTCGGCTCCGGATCGCCGCCCTCGGCGTTTTCCTCAGTATCGGTAAGTGTTTTCCGATTTGTGATCTGGCCGGTGTCGAGCGTCAGGCCCTCAGCGCTTTGAGCTCTTCGTCGTCTTCGGGGGCACGGCGGGCGCCTTCGCGCCGGTCGGTGCCGGGTTGCCGGTCGGCGTGGGCGTCGTCGGGGCCGGGTTGGCGGCCGGCGCGGTGTTCTGCGCGTTGTTCTGCGCGTTGGCGCCGGGGATCGCGCCGGGCTGGCTCGTCGTGCGCAAGGCCTGCGGGGTGGCGGCGTCCACCGCGGCGCCGACCACCAGCGGCTGCGGGCGGGTGGCGCCGAGGTAGTCGGCGGCGCCGATCGGGTCGAAGCGGATCGAGGCGCCGGTGTGCGGGGCGTCGATCATCACGCCGCCGCCGACGTAGATGCCGACGTGGTGGATGCTGCCCGGGTTGGACAGGTCGGTCGCGTAGAAGACCAGGTCGCCGGGCTGGAGCTGGGCGACCGGGACGTGCGGGCCGGTGTACCACTGCTCGGAGGCGGTGCGGGGCATGGTGATGCCGACCGAGGTGTAGGCGGCCTGGACCAGGCCGGAGCAGTCGAAGCGGCCGTCGGTGCCGTCGCCGCCCCACTCGTACGGGGTGCCGAGGCGGTTGTAGGCGTAGGCGATCGCGCGGACGGCCATGTCGGAGGGGGCGATGGTCGGGTCCGGGGCGCGGAAGGCCTGCTCCAGGGCCTTGATGTTCTTGACGTAGTTCTGCGTCTCGGCGTATGGCGGGATTCCGCCATACTGCTCGACCGCGCCGGGCCCGGCGTTGTAGCCGGCCAGCATGTTGGAGACGGCGTCGCCGCCGACGCCGGAGACCTGGTGCGCGATGGCGCAGTCGTAGCGCGCGGCGGCGGGGATCGCGTCGGCCGGGTTGCGCGGATCCTGTTTGCCGTCGCCGTCCTGCGGTGATGACCAGTTGGGCCAGGTGCCGGGCATGAACTGGGCGATCCCTATGGCGCCGGCCGGGGAGACGATGGTCGGGTTGAAGCCCGACTCCTGGTACAGCTGCGCGGCCAGCAGGGAGGGGGTGAGCTCCGGGCACATGTGGCCGTACTGCTCCATCAAAGCGGCGTCCGCGGCGGGCACGGTGCCGTCGGCGATCCGGCCGACGGGGCTCAGTGTCGAGCTGCCCGCGGCCACGCTCATGGTGCCGACCACGATCGCGCCTACCAGAAGGAAGGGAGTGGCCACCAGCGACGCGCCGACGATGATCGATGTCTTCATCAGTACCCTTCCTCCCTTCAGTTGATCATCGGATCAACCGATAACCAAGGTGTGCCGCGGACGGATCGAGGAAAACGACACCATAGACAAGGTATCTGCCGTCCGCGTCATCCTCGTAGACTGAGTTCCCTACGCTACCGGCAGTGACACCACATCGTGAGTACGACGAACACCACCGTTATAACCACAGGACTGGAGGCAGGCGGTCATCGTGTCTGCACTGCAAACTCTGCATGGCGCGGCGCACACCGTGGCCACGTTCCTCACCGCGACCCCGACCCCGGCGCCGCCGTCGGGCAACGACATCAACACGATCATCGGCGGGATCGCCCCGAACTGGGGCCCCTTCGGCCAGGTCGGCAACGAGGCCAGGGTGATGATCGAGGTCATCATGGCCACCGCGATCATCATCTGCCTGGGCATCGCGGTCTGGGGCGCGGCCAAGCAGCGCATCGGCGCCACGGCGCTGCGCGACACCTTCTCGGCCGAGCAGGGCAAGGGCCTGATCGTGGCCGGCCTGACCGGTGTGTTCATCATCGGATCCCTCGGCACCCTGTTCACCATCGTCTACGGCATGGCGATCTGACCGGCGGAGCGCACCGAGTTCTGACCGCCGACCACGCCCTGGGCCGAGGCCAACCCAAAGCACTGCCACCGCGCGCCGCCCGGCAAACCCGCACGAAGCCATCCGGGTATTTGTTAGGAACTGGTGGCCCGACACGACGACGATGTAACACGACCGGGACGTCCGGGGTGGGGAGACTTGAACATGGTTATCGACGGCGGTAGCGGCGGTCCGGGCCGCACGGGCGACGGCGGACCGCGCCGCGGCCGGCCCGGACGCGCACCGCGCATCGAGCAGCCGCAAACCGTCATCCGCCTCCCGAAGGACCCCTACGAAGGCGAGTTCAAGGCCCCCCGCGGCCGCCGCGGCCGCGGCGTCCTGGCCCTCGCCGCGATCGTGGTGGTGGTCGCGGCGGTGATCGCGATCAACAGCAGCAAGCACAACAACGGCGCCGCGAGCCAGGGCGCCAGCACGGGCGTCGGGGGCGGGGTGCCCGCGGCCACGGCCACGGTGGGGCAGAGCGCACCGACGAGCGCTTCGAGCCCCGCTTTTCCGACGCAGTCCGCAAACGGAGTGCTGACCGGATACCCGGATTCGCAAGCGGGTGCGGAAGCCGCGGCGGCCAACTACATCTCCGCTTTCGCCTCGGATGACATGGTGCATCCTGATTCGCGCCACAAGATGATCCAGGCGATCGCCGACCCGGCCATAGTGGCCACGCTGCAGAAATCGCTCGACGACGCATTCAATCGCACCTTGAGCGCGTACGGCCTCGACGCACAGGGCAATCCTCCTAAGGGACAAACGTTCGTTTACCGCAACGTGCCGATCGGGGTCAGCGTGCAGTCATACACCAGCGCCAAGGCGGTCGTGGCTGTGTGGGACACCACGATCGACGGCATCGCCGGTCAGGGATCCACCCAGCCCATCACCCAGACCTGGAGCACTTCGACCCTCACGCTCACGTGGGTCAACAACGACTGGCGCCTCAACGGCTTCACGCAGGCCGACGGGCCGACTCCCGTGTCGGCTCAGCAGGGTTCACTGCCCCTCGACATCCAGAAGGCCGTTCAGCAGTTCGCGAGGCTTCGTTATGCTCCCTGATTCCCACGCGCTGCCGGCCGCGCCCTCCGATCCATGCCAGTTATTGATCGGGGCGATGAAGGACGCCTGCGAGAACACCCAGCAGATGGTGAACGGCACCCCAACCCCGCCCGGAACCCAGAACAGCGTCCCCAACACTGCGAGCACCATCACCGACCCCCTCGGGTCCATCGCCCGCGGCTGCGCCGAGGCGGCGCAGTGGGTCATCAACAACCTGTCGGACGCGATCACCAAGACCGCGACTGTGAACTTCACCAACATGGGCTTCCTGAAGCAGTACGCGATCGTCTTCGCCGCGTCGGCGATCCTGACTGTGCTGCTCTGGTTGTTGTCCGTGGTGAAGCGGGCGGTGCGGGGGGATTCCATCGTCACCGCGATAGGTGAGGCGACCGGGTTCCTGTGGATGGCGGTTTTGGCGTCGGCCTTCACGCCGGTGATTCTGGCCGGGATGGTCAAGATCACCGATAGTGTCTCCGATGCCATCGGGAATGGTTCGACCGCTGATCGGAACGGGTTCCTGGCGTCGTTCTCGCATGCGCTCGACCCGAACTCGGGGTTGGGCGGGGGGCCGATCATGCTGATCTTCGTCTCGGTGCTGTCGATGATCGCTTCCGCGTTGCTCTGGCTGGAGCTCATCATTCGCGCCGCGATGCTCTACGTCGGTGCTGCGCTGGCCACTGCCGTGTACGCCGGGTTCGTCGACAAGTCCATGTGGGGGCACATTCGGCGGTGGGTGGGGTTGATGATTTCCATCGATCTCATCAAACCGATCATCGTGATCGTGCTGTCGCTGGCGACCGCTGTGTCGTCGGGGAATCAGGACTCGTTCAGCGCTGTGCTCTCCGGGCTGGCGATCATGATCCTGTCGATCTTCGCCTCCGGGTTGGTCTACCGGTTCGTGCCCGCCTTCGGTGACGAGATGTTGACGCTGCAGAAGGAGCGCGCGGCGAAGATCGGCAAGGCCGCGATCACCAGCGCCGCGTTCACGTCCCCGGCCGGCACGATGCGCAACGGGATGGCCGCGCACGCCAACCGCATCAGCGGTGCCTTCGCCGGTGGTGGGGGCGGCGGCAACATGGGCAGTGCGATCGCCGGGATGTCGGTGGGTGCGCTCGCCGGCGGTGCGGGTGCCGCGGCCGGGATCGCGGCGCACACCGGCAGGGCCCTGACGGTGCGGCCCGGTGCCGATGGCGGCGGGCAGGGCGGCGCCGGTGCCGGTGGAAACGGAGGCGGAGGCAACGGCGGCGCGGGCGGCAACGGCGGCTCGGCCACCTCCCCGTCACGCCTGCGCGCCACGCCGGCTCCCATCGTCCCCAACCCCCCGCCGCCTCCGCGCGGCGGTTCGTGACGAGACCGGTGAAGGAGGCGAGGACATGACGCGAGAAGACGTGACGCACGACAACGAGAGTTCGGGCAACAGCTCAACCACCACCGAATCCGTCTCCTGCGACCCCGCCACCGCCCCCACCCGGGTAGCGTCCCGGGTAACGTCAAGGAGCACCCCCGGCCGCGCACAGAGAACACCCGCACCCCCGCTGGAAGGCACCGCCGTGAGCACCACGCCAAGCAGTGACCACCGCCCCGCAGCGGCCCGTGCCGCGGGCGGGAGCCGACGGGGGGGCCGGCCATGAGCACCACCCAGCAGGAGCCCCCGCAGTACCGGCGCGCCTACCTCCTCGGCAAGGCCAAGCCCAGTGCGCTGATCGGCCGGAACCGGGAGACCGGCGAGATCGGCGTCATCGTGGTCTGCTGCGGGCTCTCGCTGCTCTCCGGCTTCTTCGTGCCCACCACCTTCCTGAAGGTCCTGGGCATCCTCGCGGGCCCGGCGCTGGCGCTGGTCGTCGTGTTCATGCCCTACAACGGCCGCACCATCTACAAGTGGTTCGAGATCAACCGCTCCTACAAGCGCCTGCTGCGCTCGCCGCAGGCCGCCTGGCGGTCGCGGGCCATGGAGGCCGGGACGCGGATGGACGGCGCGGAGGTCGAGATCGGGCCGCCGCCGGGGGTGGGGCGGCTGCGGTGGCTGCGGGCGCAGTTCGGGCCGGATGAGATCGCGGTGCTGATGCACCTGGACCGGCGGACCGTCACCGCCACGCTGGAGATCGAGGGCCCCGGTGTCGGCTCGCGGGACTCCGAGGACCAGGAGGCGCTGGTCGACCGGTTCGGCACGCTGCTGCGGCACGTGGCCAACGGCGACGGCTTCGTCACCCGGCTGCAGATGCTGGCGCGCACGCTGCCGGCCGACCCCGACGCGCATGCGAAAGATGTGGCAAGGAGGGGCGACGAGCAGTCCCCCCGCTGGCTCCAGGAGTCCTACGAGCACCTGCTCTCCATGGTCTCGACCTCCTCCGAGCAGCACCGGGCCTACCTGGTCGCCTGCATGCCCTACACCAAGGACCTGGCCTCCGAGGCCTACGTCATCGGCCGCGGGGCGGTGGACGTGGGCCTGGGCATCATCATGGCCCGCGAGCTCGCCGACATCTGCGCCCGGCTGGCCGACGCCGACATCAAGGTGCGCCAGCCGCTGGGCCCGGTCGCGCTGTCGTCGCTGATCCACTCCATGTACGACCCCGACCACCCGATCGACCACCTGCACGCCATGTCCCGGCGCAACGCCTGGCCGGCCGAGCTCGACGCCACGCATCCGCAGTTCCTGCGCGCGAAGACCCGCGAGTCGGTGACCGCCGAGCCCTGGTGCCACGCCACCGCCTGGATCAAGGAGTGGCCGCTGACGCCGGTCGGCGTGAACTTCCTGGCGCCGCTGCTGGTGCACACCCCCGACGTGATCCGCACGGTCGGGGTGACGATGGACCTGGAACCCACCGACATCGCCATCGAGCGGATGCTCACCGAGAAGATCAACACCGACGCCGAGGCCTCGCGCCAGGCCAAGCTCGGCCGGGTCGACGACCCGCGCGAGCGGGCCCACGCCGGCCGCGTCGACCAGCGCGGCGAGGACCTGGCCTCCGGCGCCGCCGGGGTGAACCTGGTCGGCTACATCACCGTCTCGGCGCGCGGGCCGGAGCAGCTGAACCGGGACAAGCGCACGATCCGGGCCTCGGCGGGCAAGTCGTTCCTCAAGCTGGAGTGGTGCGACCGCGAACACCACAGGGCGTTCACCAACACCCTGCCGTTCGCGACCGGGCTGCGGAAGTAAGGAGACGCACACGCCATGGCCGGACGCTCCATCATGGACTCCCTGACCG
The DNA here is from genome assembly GCF_041261445.1 of Catenulispora sp. EB89. NCBI lineage: Bacteria > Bacillati > Actinomycetota > Actinomycetes > Catenulisporales > Catenulisporaceae > Catenulispora > Catenulispora sp. EB89. The sequence goes on along the minus strand of NZ_JBGCCU010000005.1, from coordinate 531,586 downwards.
AGGGCTTCGCCTCGCTGGTCTTCGGCAAGGTCGAGACCAGCCGACCGCCGGTGCGCACCTCGTCCTCGCAGGCGCAGGCGGTGTACCTGCCGACCGCCGCGCCGGGCCTGGGCGACTCCGGCGTCATCATCGGCCGCGAGGTGTACTCCGGCAAGGGCTACGTCTACGACCCCTTCCAGCTCTACGGCCAGCAGCTGCCGGCCCCGCACTGGCTGGTGCTCGGCGAGTCCGGCAACGGCAAGTCGGCGCTGGAGAAGACGTACGTGCTGCGCCAGCTCCGCTTCAAGGACCGCCAGGTGGTGGTCCTGGACGCGCAGGGCGAGGACGGCGTCGGCGAGTGGCACCTCATCGCCGAATCCCTCGGCGTCACCCCGGTCCGCCTGGACCCGCACGGCGTGCGCGGCGACAGCATCCGCCTGAACCCGCTGGATCCGGCGATCGCCACCACCGGGCAGCTCGCGCTGCTGCGGACCATAGTCGAGGTGGCCCAGGGCCGGCCGCTGGACGAACGCGCCGGCTACGCGCTGAAGGCGGCGCACCTGCGGGTCGGCGAGGCGGGGCTGAAGTACGGCCGCCAGCCGATCCTGTCCGACGTCGTCGAGGCTCTGCGCACGCCGCTGACCAGCGCCGCCGAGGACATGAACGTGACCATAGAGGACGTGCAGGCCTGGGGTCTGGACGTCGCGCTGGTCCTGGACCGCCTGGTCGACGGCGACCTGGCGGGCATGTTCGACGGCCCCACGACCCAGGGCATCGACCTGGACTCGCCGCTGATCGTCTTCGACCTGTCGGCCATCGACCGCAACTCGATCGGCATGCCGATCCTGATGGCCATCGTCGGCGTCTGGCTGGAGCACACGTGGCTGCGCCCGGACCGGGTGAAGCGCATCCTGCTGGTCGAAGAGGCCTGGCACATCATCAACTCGCCGTTCGTGGCGCAGCTGTTCCAGCGGCTGCTGAAGTTCGGGCGGCGCCTGGGCCTGTCGTTCGTCGCGGTGGTGCACCACCTGTCGGACGTCGTGGACGGCGCCGCGGCCCGCGAGGCGGCGGCGATCCTGAAGATGGCCTCGACCCGCACGGTCTACATGCAGAAAGCCGACGAGGCGCGCACCACGGGCAAGGTCCTGGGACTGCCGCGCTGGGCGGTGGAGATCATCCCGTCGCTGACCCCGGGCATCGCGGTCTGGGACGTGAACGGCGACGTGCAGGTCGTGAAGCACATCATCACCGAGCACGAGCGGCCGCTGGTGTTCACCGACCGCGCCATGACCGAGAGTTCGGCGGACGCCGCCGCGCTGCTGGCCGCGAACGCGGCGGCGGCCCTGCCGCCCGGCTCGGCCGAGGAGACGGCGGCGCTGGAGGCAGCCGAGGCGGAGCGCATCGCGGCCCTGCCCGCGCCTGCCACGCCGGTACGGGCCATCGCCGCGGGCAACCAGCAGCCGCTGGAGCGCGAGCGGCGGTGGGCGGTGGAGCCGATCGACGCGGACGGCGACGACGAGCTGACGGCCATCGCCGGCACGCTGTTCGGGAAGAAGGCCGAGCTGCCGTATCAGCAGGCTGTCGAGACGCCGGAGAACCGGGATCGGTGATCGCCCTGCTGGCCGCGCCGAGCAATCTCGGCCTGCGTCCCCCGGCGCCGACCAGCGTTCCCGGCACCGCGAAAGCGCCGGAAGCGTTGCGGGAGGCCGGATTGCTCGCGCGACTCGCCGAGCACAGCGCCAGTGTTCGCGACGCCGGAGTGGTCCTGGCCGGCCGGTACGCCGATGACGCGTCCCCCGGGCGGCTCCGGAATCAGGACTCGATCATCGAGCACGCGCGGCGCCTGGCACAGCGCATCGAGGACATCAGGTCCGCGGGCGACTTCCCGCTGGTGATCGGCGGGGATTGCAGCCTGGTGGTCGGGGTCGGCCTGGCCCTGCGTCCGGCGGGCCGTTTCGGGCTCGTCCACCTCGACGGCCACACCGACTTCCGGAACCCCGGCAACTCCGAGGCCTGCGCGTCGCTGGCCGGCGAGGACCTGGCCGCGGCCGTCGGACGCCACTGGCCGGCGATCGCGGACATCGACGGGCTCGGACCGTACTTCGATCCGGCGGACACCGTGCACGCCGGATGCCGCGACGACGACGAGGAGATGGCCGAAGTCCGCGAGGCCATCAGCCTCCTGATTCCGGCGTCCGGGATCATCCGCGACGGAGCCGCCGCGACCGCCGCCCGGATCGGCGAGCATGTCGACCGCCGGGATCTCGACGGCTACTGGCTGCACCTCGACGTGGACATCCTCGACGCGGCCGTGATGCCCGCCGTCGACAGCCCCGATCCCGGTGGCCTCCAAGCCGATCAGCTCACCGAGCTGCTGGCCGCACTGGCCCCTCGGGCGGTCGGCGCGCACGTCACCGTCTTCGACCCGGACCTCGACCCCGACGGCCGCTACGCGCGGCTGTTGACGGACGTCGTCGCCGAAGGCCTCGGCCGGCTCGGCAGCGCGTCGAGAGCATCAGGAGCCTGACAGAAGCCAGAAGTCAGTCGCCTAGATCTGCTCGCTCATAAGGGGAAATCCAGTATCCGCGACGCCATCACTTCACTCCGGCACGGCCACACATCCCCGCAGGTACAGAACTCGGGCCCGGGTTCCCCGTCCATCCCCCGCACCTCGACCTTCTGGTGCACCGCGAACAGCACCCCCACCCAGTTCCGGTAATCCGGGGCGACGTGATCGTCAAGACTTGCGACACTCATCTGTATGTCCTCCAGTCTCCGCGACGTCCGGCGACACCGTCTTCCAGACACCGTGTCCAACGACGACGGTCGGCGCGGGTGACGGGTGAATTCTGTGACGGGAGCTGCTTCATGAAGTACCGCATCCTTGGGAGTGACGGACCGCGCGTCTCCGCGCTGGGACTCGGGTGCATGGGCATGTCCGACTTCTACAGCGTCACCCCCGAGTCCGAGGCGGAGTCGATCTCGGTGATCCACCGCGCGGTCGATGATCTCGGGGTGACGCTATTGGACACCGCCGACATGTACGGCAGGGGCGCCAACGAGAAGCTGGTCGGACGGGCTTTGCAGGGCGGCCGGCGGGACCGGGTGGTGCTGGCCACCAAGTTCGGGATCCGGCGGGATCCGGAGACCGACGAGCGCTCGGTGCGCAACGATCCCGAGTACATCCGGACGGCCGTCGACGCCTCGCTGACCCGGCTCGGCGTGGACCACATCGACCTCTACTACATGCACCGCAACAACCCCGACGTCCCGGTCGAGGAGTCGGTCGGCGCGATGGCCGAGCTGGTGCGGGCGGGGAAGGTGCGGCACCTGGGGCTGTCCGAGGTGGGTCCGGAGACGCTGCGCGCCGCGCACGCCGTGCACCCGATCGCCGCGCTGCAGAGCGAGTACTCGCTGTTCACCCGGGACATCGAGGCCGAGGTGCTGCCGGTGGCGCGCGAGCTGGGGATCGGGATCGTGCCCTACTCCCCCGTAGGCCGCGGACTGCTCACGGGTGCCATCACGTCGTTGGAGGGCCTGGCCGCGGACGACTTCCGGCGCAACAACCCGCGCTTCGCCGACGAGAACCTGGAGGCGAACCTGAAGCTGGTCGCAGAGCTGCGCGCGGTCGCCGAGGAGAGCGGGCACACGCCGGTCCAGCTGGCGCTGGCCTGGCTGCTGGCCCAGGGGCCGGACATCGTGCCGATCCCGGGGACGAAACGGATCAAGTACCTGGACGAGAACTCGGCCGCCGCGGACTTCGAGCTGACCGCCGAGCAGCTGGCCCGGATCGAGGCCGCGGTGCCGCATGGAGCGGTCTCCGGAGCGCGGTACGCGGCGGATTCCGCGCGGCGGGTCCAGTCGCGCTAACCCCCGCTTAGGCTCCGATAAGCCTTCGACCCCGCGGCCTGTGCAGTAAGGCCCCCTGAGGTACCTGAGGACCATACCTAAGGTACCTCAACCCCGAAGGACTGGCCGGTTGCCTCATGTGTAGGTGGTGCCTGCCGCCGGAGACTAGTACATGTCACCGAAGTGGGTGACGTTCGACAGGCAGGGGAGCCGACATCATGAACAACACCGTTTTCACCGTGGAGATCGCCAACGCCCACCGCACCGACCTGATCGACCAGGCCCGCCGCTACGGACTGGCCAAGCGTGCCCGTCGGTGCCAGGACATATCCGCGGACAAGGTACATACCGTGCACGGCGGATCACGTTCCGGTGAAAGGTCGATGACCTGAGCGGGACCCCTGTGCGATGCTCGACCATGTGTCGATGCGCCAGGTGAGCCCCGTCTTCGTCGGCCGCGGGCCGGAGCTGTCCAAGCTCCGCTCTCTGCTGGCCAGCGCTTCGGACGGCGAGCCCGCGGTGGTGGTCGTCGGCGGGGACGCCGGAATCGGCAAGTCCCGGCTGATCGAGGAGTTCGTCAGGCCGCTGCTCGGCCCGGATCCCGCGGGGGCCGGCGCCGGGCGGGGGGACGAGGCCGGCGGGATTCCCGTCACAGACGTCCGCGTACTCATCGGGGGTTGCGCGGAACTCGGCGACGAAGGAGTGGCCTACGCCCCCTTCGTCGCCGCGCTGCGCCAGCTGCTGCGCGACTGGCCCGGCGCCTTCGGCGACGGCGACGGGGTGCGCCGCCGCGAGCTGGCGTGGCTGCTGCCCGAACTGGCCGAGGGACTGAGCAACGACGATTCGCCGCGCGGCGGGATGATGCGCCCGGCGGGCATGGAGCGGCACAGCGACGCGCTGCCGGCCGTGACGCGGGCCGGTGAGCAGTCGGTGCGGGGGCACCTGTTCGACGCCGTCCTGGGGCTCCTGGAGGACCTGGGATCGGCGGAGACGCTGCTGCTGGTCCTGGAGGACCTGCACTGGTCCGACCGGTCGACCCGGGACCTGCTGGGCTTCCTGTCGCGCTCGCTGCGCGACTCGCGGGTGCTGATCGTCGGCACCTACCGCACCGACGACCTGCACCGCGGGCATCCGCTGCGGCCGTTCCTGGCCGAGCTGGACCGGATCCGGGGCGTGCGGCGCATCGATCTGGGGCCGCTGACCACCGGGGAGACCGCCGAGCAGCTGGCCGCCATCTACGGCCGGACCGGCCGGGACCTGCCGCCGGGGTTCGCCGAGGAGGTGTTCGCGCGCGCCGAGGGGAACCCGTTCTTCACCGAGGAGCTGGCGTGCGCGGCGGACGGTTCCAGCCTGATGCCCTCGGACGTCGGCGGCTTCGCGCTGTCCGACACGCTGCGGGACCTGCTGCTGATCAAGGTGGAGCAGCTTCCCGAGCCCACACAGCGGATGCTGCGGCTGTTGTCGGCCGCGCTGCCGCCGGTGGACCACCGCTTCCTGCTCCTGGTCACCGGGGCCACGGACGACGAGCTCAACGAGCAGATCCGGCCGGCGTTCCAGGCGCACATCCTGATCCCCGGCGAGACGCCGACGAGCTACCGGTTCCGGCACGCCTTGCTGCGCGAAGCCGTGCACAACGAGCTGCTGCCCGGTGAGCACTCCGCCCTGCACCGCAAGTACGCCGAGCTGCTGGAGGCCGAGCCGTCGCTGGTCGCGGCCGAGGCACGGGAAGTCGAGCTGGCGCACCACTGGTATTCGGCGCGGGACTACCCGCGCGCCTACGACGCGGCGTTGAGTGCCGCTGAAGCTGCCGACGCGCGCTACGCGTACGTCGAAGAACACCAGATGCTGGAACGCGCGCTTGATCTGTGGGACCAGGTTCCCTCGCCGGGCCTGGACTACGCACGGCTGCTCTACAAGACCGCCTGCGCCGCACATCTGGCCGGGGACCCGCATCGGGCGCTGTCGCTGACGGACAAGGCCCTCAAGCGCGTCGAACCGGATCAGGACCGCGAGCTGGCCGCGCTGCTGCACCACCTGCGCAGCCGGGACCACCACATCCTGGGGCGCGGCGACGGCATGGCCGACATCTGGGCCGCGCTGGACCTGGTCGACGGCGAGTCCAGTCCGCAGGTGCGCGTGCAGATCACCAACAGCGCCTCGTTCATCAAGATGCTGACGTCCGACGACATCGACGCCGCGCTGCGCTTCGCCGAGGAGACCGCGGTCCTGGCGGAGAAGATCGACTCGGACCTGTACCGGATCGCGGCGGCCATCACCAAGGGCACGGTGCTGGCCGGGCAGGTCTCGCTCGGCACGCACGAGGAGGGCCTGGCCATCCTGCGGCAGGCCATCATCGACAGCCTCGGCTACGGCGACCCGGGCATCATCGGCCGCGGCTACATCAACCTGTGCAGCGCGCTGGAGACGCTGGACCGGCACCAGGAAGCCGTGCAGGTGGCCCGGGCCGGGCTGGGCGAGCTGATGCGGCGCGGGGTGCGGCTGCGGGTGGCCGAGAGCATGCTCTGGCTGAACATGGCCGAATCGTTGATCGCGCTCGGCGACTGGGAGCGCGCCAAGGCCGCGCTGAACTCCAGCCTGGACCTGGACCCGCCGGGCATCCACGGGGCCACCACGCACGAGTACCTGGCCGATCTGGCACTGCTCAACGGCGACGCCGAGGTGGCGCGCGGGGAGGCGACGCTGGGAGCGCGGATCCCGAGCCGGACCTTCGAGCACCAATACGCGCTGCCGGGGATCCGGCGGGAGATCGAGAAGGCGGTGTGGCTGACGCGCTCGATCGGCGAGGCGCGCACGGCGTTCCAGGTTTTCCTGGACAAGCCGCAGTTCCTCGGCGACGAGCGGTACGCCTGGCGGGTGCTGACCGCGATGGCGATGGCCGAGGCGGACCATGCCGAGACGACACGCGCCGCGGCGCGTTCCGGGACGTCGGCCGCCGACGCCGCGGGATCGGCGATGATCGCGGCGCTGGCCGAGCGCGCCGGGCGGCTTCCGGCGCTGACGCCGAGCCAGGCCGCGGCCGCCGCGCAGGTGGCCGCGGAGCTGGCGCGCTGGCGGGGCGTCGCCGGGGCGGCGGAGTGGGCCACGGCGAGCGAGCTGGCGGCCCGGGAAGGTGTGCACGCGCATCAGGCCGCGTACATCAACTTCCGCGCGTCCGAGGCCTGCGCCGCCAACGGCGACCGCGACCACGCCGCCGAGCTGCTGCGCCGCGCGGTGCGCGCGATCGCCACGCTGCCGGAAGGGCCGCTGTGCCTGGAGGTGCAGGCGCTGGCCCGGCGCGCGCGGCTGGACATCAGCGACTGCATGCCGGCGGCGCAGGCGCCCGAGAGCGCCCGGGGGCACGACTCCGGCTCGCCGCTGGGACTGACGGCCCGCGAGTTGGAAGTGCTGGCGCTGGTGGCGCAGGGGCTTTCCAACCGGCAGATCGGCGAGCGGCTGTTCATCTCGACGAAGACGGCCAGCGTGCACGTGTCCAACATCCTGGCCAAACTGGGAGTTTCCGGACGCGGCGAGGCCGCCGCGGTGGCACATCGGCTGCGGGTTTTCGAACAGGCCTAAGGTTCGCACCGCGATTCAGGGGACGAATATCCAAACCCGGATCACGGTCACGTCCCGCGATCGGTCGGAAACCCTGCGCGATCCCTCATTCGGATGGATCGCCCCGTGCCGTTCCCGTGACGCGCCCCGGGAGAGGTCCACACTGATGGTTCGCGCGCGAGTTGCGCGTTGCTGCGCCGTCCGTCGAAAGGCCGCCATGAAGTCACCGGTCATGCCCGCGATCGAGGAGCTGCTGCACGCGGCGTTCGACGCCGCGCCGATGCCGGCGGTGCTCGCCGACGGCCCCGATCACCTGCTGCTGGCCGCCAACGACGCGTGCCTGGCCGACTTCGGGTCGGTGGCGTTGCGGCTGCCGGTCGGGGACGCCATCCCGGAGCTGGCCGCCACCGGTCTGCCCGCGGCCCTGGACCAGGCCTACGACACCGGGCGTCCGGTGCTGCTGCAGGACCGGCTGGTGCGGCGGCGCGGCGGGGACCGGTACTACACGCTGGTGTGCGTGCCGGCGCAGAGCGGCGTGGCCGTGTTCTGCCGGGACGAGACCGAGCGGGTGCGGCGGGAGCAGGCGCTGCTGGAGGAGGAGACCCGCAACCGGAACATGGCGGTGATGCTGCAGCGGTCGCTGCTGCCGCAGCGGATCGTCCAGCCGGACGAGATCCGGCTCGCGGCCTGCTACCTGCCGGCGCTGGTGCGCTACGAGGACGCCTCGCTGGACGACGAGCCGGTGCTGGAGGTCGGCGGCGACTGGTACGACGCGATCCCGCTGGGCGCCGGCCGGACCGCGCTGGTGGTGGGCGGCGTGACGCCGGAGGCCGGGGGCGTCGGGGTGCGGGCGGCGGCGGTGATGGGCCGACTGCGCGCGGCGGTGCGGGCGTACGCCTCGCAGAACCTGCCGCCCGGCGAGGTGATGTACCACCTGGACCGGCACGCGCTGGACTTCGACGGCGAGCGCACCGGATCGCCGGTGGCGACGCTGGTGTACGCGGTGCACGACGCCGACAGCGGCTCGCTGACGTACGCCAACGCCGGGCACCTGCCGCCGCTGCTGCGGCTGCCGGACGGCTACGTGGCGGTGCTGGAGGGGGCCTCGGGGCCGTCGCTGGGCAGCGGGGACTGGACCTGGCAGGAGGCGGCGGTGGCGGTGCCGCCGGGGTCGTATCTGGCGTTCTACACGCAGGGGCTGCTGGAGCGCGGCACCGGCGATCTGCGGCGGGTGTTCGCGCGGGCGCCGGAGGAGGAGCCGCCGCGGCCCGGCGCGGGCCCGGTGGACCTGGTCCGCGACCACATCCTGGCCTCCATCGACCCGCTGTCGGTGTCCAGCGGCGGCCTGGACGCCGCCGGCGCGGTCCGCACGGACGACGTGGCCCTGCTGGTGGCGCACGTCCCGGCCTGGACCGGCGCGCACGCGGCGCTGTTCCGCTCGGCCTCGGTGGAGCTGGTCGGCGGCCCGGAGATCGCCGCGCACGCCCGCAGCTACACCGCCGGCGTGCTGACCACCTGGGGCGTCGCCGACGACCTGACGGACACCGCGGTCCTGGCGGTCAGCGAGCTGGTCGCCAACGCGGTCACCCACGGCACCGCCCCGGTGGTGCTGCGGCTGCGGCGCACCGACCGCCGCCTGATCATCGACGTCGCCGACCAGGCCGACCACCTCCCCCGCCGGCGTCTGGCCCGCGAGACCGACGAGGACGGCCGCGGGATCAGCATCATCGCGGCGCTGGCGGCGGCCTGGGGCGCGCGGCCGCTGCCGGAGGGGAAGTCGGTGTGGTGCGAGTTCGAGTTCTGAGGGGAGTTTCGAAGGGGCGATAGCTCAGCGTCACCAACGGCCGCGGGTCCGGCACGTGTCCCGCCTCTCACATCACCGTTCACCTCGCCGTTAACCTCGCCCTTCAGGACCCGGAAACTCATCACTCTCCGTACTCATCGCCGCGAACACCTCCCGCGTCCACCAGGCCGCATCGACCGCAGTCGCCACCGGCCCGTATATTGCAAGCAGCCGCTACCAACCCCTCAAGACGCCCTGCCGCCCGAGGCGGGTCGGGCGATAGCATGGGGCTTCGGGTTGTCGGCCGCCGGCCCATCGTGCGGTCGGCGGGGGGACATCGATTTCAGGAGCTGACGGATGAGTGTGGCGGGCGCTGTCGCCTGGCCGGCGCGCACCATATGGTGGCCGCGCCGGCGTCGTGCGACCGTCGCGAGCGCTCCTGCGAGCGGGGTCGCCGCCGTGGTGGCCGCGCTGCGGGAGGCGCTGAACATTCCGACCGAGGACGCCGAGGGCGACCTGTCCGCGAGCGGGAACCATCCGCTGGCGATGATCGGCGGGAGCACCGCTCCGCGCGGGCACCGGGCGTTACAGCCCGGCGCGGGGCCCTCGCTGGCCGACCTCTACTACGCGCACCGCCTTTCGCTGGTCCGGCTGGCGATCCTGCTCGTGGACGACAAGATGTCGGCCGAGGACGTGGTGCAGGACTCCTTCACCGGCTTGTGGCGGCGCTACGGCGACGACCTCACCGGCATGGAGAACCCGCTCGGCTACCTGCGCACCGCCGTGGTGAACAACGCGCGCTCGGTGCTGCGCCGGCGCAAGACCGCGCGCGGCTACACCCCGCCGCACGTGCCGGACGCCGCCAGCGCCGAGTCCGTGGCGCTGCTGTCCGAGGAGCACCGCGAGGTGCTGGAGGCGATGCAGAAGCTGCCGCCGCGCCAGCGCGAGGTCCTGGTCCTGCGCTACTGGTCGGACCTGTCCGAGGCGGACATCGCCGACGCGCTGGGGATCAGCCGGGGCACCGTGAAGTCCACGGCGAGCCGCGGGCTGGAAGCGCTCGGCAAGCTGCTCAAGGGCTGACGCCGCCCGATACCTGCCGTTTTCAAGGGCCGGCACCGCTTATGGGTCGGCCCTGATTCATGGGCTGACCCTCCTCGAGGGCTGACGCCGCCCGAGGCCCGACGGTGCCCGAGGGCTGAAATGCCCGCCCACCGTCACTCCCAGGAGTGAATCAGTATCACGGTTTGCCAAATTCTGCCGTGAGACTCTCGAAACCCTATTGAGTTCTCTGTTGAATTAGAGCACGCTGCCTTGCTACACCCAACGTTTCTGACGACCCGTCAGGTGGTAGCACTCGATGACCTCCGCGCGCTCACCGCGATCCCGATACCGCTTCCGTAACCACCAGATAGCCACGGCGCTCACCGTCGCGGCCCTGTCGCTGTCCCTCGGCGCGTGCGGCGCGCGCCTGTCCGCCGACCAGAGATCCGCGGCCATCGCCTACGGCCAGGGCCACGGCGACGGCTCGCAGAGCGCCGACGGCTCCCAGACCTCCGGCGCCAACGGCACCGGCGGGACGACCGGCGGAACCGGAGGCACGACCGGTGGCGCCTCCGGAGGCGGCACGTCCGGCGGCGCCAGCGGTGGCTCCTCCGGAGGCGCGGTCGGGGGCAGCTCCGGCGGCGGAACCACAGGCGGCACCGGGGGAACCGGGGGCACGTCCGGAGGCAAGACCACCGGCGGAACCACAGGCGGCAAGACCACGGGCGGCACCACCGGCGGCTCCGGCGGCTCCGGCGGCACGGGAGGCGGCAGCGGCGGGACCACAGGCGGACCCGGAGGTCCGGGCTCTGACACCTGTGTCGGCACCGCTACCGGCTCCAGCGCCACCGGCGTGACCGCGAACAGCATCAGCATCGGCAACGCCAGCGACCTGTCCGGCCCGATCGGCGGCCTGTTCAGCTCGGCCCCGCAGGCCGTCCAGGCCTATGTGGCGTACTACAACGCGACCCACCCGAACGGCATCTGCGGCCGCAAACTCACCGTGCACTCCTACGACTCGCAGACCTCGGACGCCGGCGACAACCAGCAGACGCTGACCGCCTGCCAGTCCGACTTCGCGCTGGTGGGCTCGGTCTCGGCCTTCGACTCCGGCGGCGCGGCGTCCGACGCCCAGTGCGGGATCCCGGACCTGCAAGCCGTGAGCACCACCCGCGCGCGCCAGACCTGCGCGGTCTGTTTTGGAACAGACTCGCAACAGTTGCCGTTGGTCCCGCAGGTGCAACCGGACTTCTGGAACAAGCAGTTCCCGGGCGCCGGGGCCAAGGCAGCGTTCCTGTACGTGGACACCGGGACCACCGCGCAGCAGGCGAAATCCTGGGAGCAGGCCTACGCCAAGGACGGCTTCACCTGGGTCCTGGACCAGCCGATCGGCATCTCGGAGTCGAACTACACGCCCTACGTCGTGAAGATGCAGCAGGCCGGCGTGCAGTACGTGCAGTTCCTCGGCGCCTTCCAGGAGGCCGCGACCCTCGCGCAGGCCATGCAGCAGCAGGGTTTCACGCCGAAGGTCTTCGTCCTGGACCCCACCGGCTACGACCCGAACTACGTGCAGCAGGCCGGCTCGGCGGCGAACAACACCTTCGTCTTCAGCAACGCCGCGATGTTCGAGGAGGCCGGTTCGAACCCTGAGTTGCAGCTCTACACCAAGTGGCTGCACCAGGTCGCGCCCGGCGCCGCACCGACCTACTTCGGGATGTTCGCCTGGTCCTCGGCCGAGCTGTTCACCCGGCTGGCCAACCAGATCGGGCCGAACCTCACCCGGCAGGCGATGGTGCAGGCGCTGTCCGGCGTGCACAACTACACCGGCAACGGCCTGTTCGCCCCACAGGACGTCGGCGGCAAGAAGACCTCGCCCTGCGCGCTGTTCATGCAGTACACCGGGTCGGCCTGGAAGCGCGTCTCCCCCGGCTCGGGCTGGACCTGCGGGAACCTCATCAACTCCGGCGTGGGCTGAGCGGCCAGTGGAATGAACGTCTTCCTGACGTACACCGTCCTGGGCCTGGTCATCGGCGCCTCGTACGCGATCGCGGCGTCCGGGCTGGTCCTGACCTACGCCACCACCCGCATCTTCAACGTCGCGCACGGCGCCACCGCCATGGTGATGGCGTTCGTGTACTGGGAACTCGCCTACAACCAGGGCCTGTCCAACTGGCTCGCGGTGCTGATCGTGGTCTTCGGGGTGGCGCCGTTGTTCGGCGCGTTGCTGGAGCGCTGGGTCATCCGGCGGGTCGCGGACTCCGGGGTCGGGGTCACGCTCGTGGTGACCTGCGCGGTGCTGGTGGGGCTGATCGGCGCCGCGGAGAAGATCTGGCCGCCGGGCGTGCACCAGGTGCAGCAGTTCTTCGCCGGACACGGACTCACCGTCGGCATGGTGCGGATCACCGGCAACGAGCTGCTGACCGTGGCGCTGGCGGTGGTCACCGGAGCCGCGCTGTGGGCGTTCCTGACGTTCACCCGGCTCGGCGTCGCGATGCGCGCGGCGGTGGACGACAAGGAACTGCTGGCGCTGCACGGCGGCCGGCCGAACCTGATGTCCTCGATCGCCTGGGCCATGGGCTCGGCGCTGGCCGCGCTGGCCGGGATCCTGCTGGTCTCCTCGCAGCCCAGCGAGCTGAACTACATATCCCTGACGCTCCTGGTGGTGAACTCCTACGCCGCGGCGATGGCCGGCCGGCTGACCAGCCTGCCGCGGACCTTCGCCGGGGCGCTGGTGCTGGGGCTGCTGAACGCGTACGCGTCCGGGTACCTGTGGACCGGCCCGGGGTGGACCGGGTTCCGCGAGGCGATCCCGGCCATCTTCCTGCTGCTGATGCTGTTGCTGATGCCGCAGGCGCAGCTGCGCGTCGGACGGCTGGCCGGCGTGCCGGGGGTGCGGACGCCGGAGATGCGCCGCGTCGCGCTGGCCTCGGCGCTCCTGCTGCTCGCGGTGGTCTGCGGCAACGCGGTGCTCAGCGAAGTCAACGTGAACCGGATGGCGCTCGGGCTGTGCTTCGCGATCCTGGCGCTGTCCCTGGTGCCGCTGACCGGCTTCAGCGGATACGTGTCCCTGGCCCAGTTCAGCTTCTTCGGCGTCGGCGCGCTGACGGTCGCGAAGCTGCACTCCTCGGCGCCGACCGCGGTCCTGGCCGGGGCGGTCCTGGCGGCGGTGGCCGGGATCCTGGTGGCGTTGCCGTCGTTGCGGTTGCAGGGTCTGTACCTGGCGCTGTCGACGATCGCGTTCGCGCAGATCATGGACACGATGGTGTTCCAGAACCCCTCGCTCGGCGGGTTCGGCGGGTCGCTGACCACCAAGCGCCTGGACATGTTCGGATACCGCTTCACCTCCGACAAGGCTTACGCCATCTTGGCCGCGGCGGTGTTCTGCGTCCTCGGGGCCGCAGTCATCGTGCTCCGGAAGGGCCGCTATGGCAGGGTTCTGATCGCCCTGCGGGACTCCCCCGCGGCCTGCGCCACGCTGGGACTGAACCCGCGGGCGGCGCGGGTCGCGGTGTTCGCGGCCTCGGCGGCCGTGGCCGGGCTCGGCGGCGGGCTGTACGCGGGACTGCAGAACCAGGTCGGCAGCACCAACTTCCAGTTCTTCAACAGCCTGCCGCTCCTGCTGATCGTGGTGTGCGCCGGCGTCACGTCGGTGAGCGGCGCGTTGCTCGGCGGGATGCTGCTGATGGCGCTGAACAGCTATCCGAGCACGCAGGCCTACCTGTTCCTGATCCTCGCGGTCGCCGCGGTCGGGCTCGGGAAGCAGCCGAACGGGATCACCGGATGGCTGTTCTCCTTGCGGGACAACCCTTTGGGCGCGCGGCTCGGGATCGGGTCGGCGGGGATCGCGCGCGGCATCGCCGCCCGATCCGTGGAGGGTCAGGGTTCTGGGACCGGCGGAGACGCGAGCGACGGATCGCGGACCGGCGGATCGGTGACGGTCGGGGAGAACGCGGAGGTCGAGGCGTGACCCGGTTGGACGTGAAGGAGGTGACGGTCCGCTTCGGCGGTGTCACCGCGGTGGACGGAGCCACGATCTCGGCCGAGGGCGGGCAGGTGACCGCGCTGATCGGGCCGAACGGAGCCGGGAAGACGACGTTGTTCAACGTGGTCACCGGGCTGCAGCGGCCGACCTCCGGCCGGGTGTTCCTGGACGGCGACGACATCACGCACACCCCCACGCACCGCCGGGCCCGGCACGGGATCGCGCGGACCTTCCAGCGGCTGGAGGCCTTCGGGTCGCTGACCGTCGAGGAGAACATCCGGGTCGCCGCGGACGCCGTGCGGACGAAGAACGCCAAGCCGGCGCAGGTGACCCGGGGGCTGATCAAGCGGATCGGGCTGGAGCGCTACGCGAACGCCCGCGCCGACTCGGTGCCGACCGGCGTCGCGCGGCTCGTGGAGCTGGCGCGGGCGCTGGCGATCGACCCGGAGCTGCTGCTGCTGGACGAGCCGTCCTCGGGGCTGTCGGAGGACGAGACCGATTCCTTCGGCGGGCTGCTGCGGGATCTGGCCGCGCAGGGGCGGGCCGTGCTGATCGTGGAGCACGACATGGGGCTGATCATGCGGGTCTCGGACCGGATCCACGTGCTGGACCGGGGACGGCTGATCGCCTCGGGGACGCCGGCCGAGGTGCAGGCGGATCCTTCGGTGCGCAAGGCGTATCTCGGAGATGAAGACGTCCCGGAACCCGAACAGGACGATGACGATCCGATCAAGCTTCCCGACAGCACGCTGACATTGCCGCCGTTGCCCAAGAGCCCCGGACCGGGAACGGGAGGCTGGTTCTGATGGCACCGATCCTGGAACTGGAGGACGTGCACGCGGCGTACGGCCGGATCGAGGTCCTGCACGGCGTGGACCTCGCCGTGCCGCGCGGCGCCGTCGTCGCCCTGCTCGGGCCGAACGGCGCCGGCAAGACCACGCTGATGAAGGTCTGCTCGGGACGCCTGCGCGCGACATCAGGGCACGTACACCTCGGCGGGTCGCACGTGAACAACGCGGCGCCGGACGCGCTGGCCCGGGCCGGCCTGTGCACGATCCCCGAGGGCCGCGGCATCTTCCCGAACCTGACGGTCGCGGAGAACCTGCGGCTGTCCGGACTGGCCGGGCAGGCCTCGGCGGCGGAGATCTACGAGACCGCGTTCACCCGCTTCCCGCGGCTGGCCGAGCGGTACGACCAGCTGGCCGGATCGATG
This sequence comes from Catenulispora sp. EB89, assembly GCF_041261445.1. Taxonomy (NCBI): domain Bacteria; kingdom Bacillati; phylum Actinomycetota; class Actinomycetes; order Catenulisporales; family Catenulisporaceae; genus Catenulispora; species Catenulispora sp. EB89. The sequence goes on along the minus strand of NZ_JBGCCU010000005.1, from coordinate 516,184 downwards.
TCGGGCGGCGAGCAGCAGATGCTCGCCATGGCCCGGGCGCTGGTGACGAACCCGGCGGTGCTGCTGGTCGACGAGCTGTCGATGGGCCTGGCCCCGCTGATCGTGCGGCAGCTCTACGACGTGCTCGGGCAGATCGCGGAGCAGGGCGTGACCGTGGTCGCGGTGGAGCAGTTCGCTGACATGGCGTTGCGGGTCGCGGACTTCGCGGCGGTGATGACGCACGGCAGGATCGTGGCCTTCGACGAGCCGGAGGTCATCCGGCGGGATCTGGCCGCGTTGTATTTGGGAGGTGCGGCAGCGTGAGTTCTGAGCGTTCTCGGCGTTCTGGAAGTTCGTACAGACCAGGTGTCCGGCGCGGCGGTGCGGCCGCCGCGGCGGTGGCGCTCGGGGTGCTGAGCGCGCCGGCGGTGTGGGCCGGTCCCGCACCGTCGGCGCCCCCGGCGCCGCGCCCGGCCGACGGCGGGTCCTCGGCGAGTCTGGGCGGATGGACCGTCTCGGCCTCAGCGGCGCCGATCACCATGGAGATCTACGACCCGAAGATCCCGATCCCGGCCCAGCCGGGGCAGCCGAACCTGGAGTTCGACCTGTCCTTCACCCGGGCGAGCTACGGCTCCGGGCCGACCGGGGCGGCGACCGCCAGCTGGCTGTGGCCCGGGGACGCGATCGCGTTCGGGCTGGGGCAGCTGTTCAACAACCCGGGCGTGAAGTACCCGATCCTGACGAACGTGCAGTTCCCGGGGGCCACTCCGGACGCGACGATGCAGCCGATCCCGGGCTCGTACATGCAGTCGCACACGGACGCGAACGGATCGACCTCGGTGTCGACCTTCGGGTTGCCGTTGCCGGGGACCGGGCCCTCGCTGCCGGGGTCGCCGACGAGCGCGCCGTCGTCGGCGCCCTCCGCACCCTCGGGGCTGCTCGGCGGTCTCCTGGGCGGCGGGTCGGTGCCTCCGCTCCAACTGCCCGATCTGGGGACGCTCATCCAGTTCCTCACCGGGCAGGCGGCGCTGGTGGACGTGCAGGGCGAGCGGTCGCAGACCTCGGCGACGGTGACCGGCGGGAAGGCCGTCGCGACCGCGGAGTCGGACGCCGGGAAGCTGCTGCTGCTCGGCGGGCTGATCGAGTTCGACGGTCTGAAGGTCACCTCGCAGAGCACGTCGGACGGGGTCAAGGGGACGTCGACCGGGAACGTCGACTACGGCTCGATGTCGGTGGCCGGGGTGACGTTCGGCATCACGGCGAACGGCATCCAGACGCCGGCCGGGCTGATCGCCCTGCCCCAGCTGCCGGACGCGGTGAACCAGCTGCTCGCGCCGCTGGGGATCTCGATCGCGCTGCCGGCCGCCAGCGACGTGTCGAAGGACACCGCGGGCGAGATGTTCAGCCACGGGCTGCAGGTCACCATCGACACGGCGAAGCTGAAGGCGATGCTGCCGCTGACGCCGGTGCTGACTCAGCTGTTCGCGCAGATCCCGCCGGACCTCATGAAAACGCTCACGCAGGGCCTGCCGCCGACGGTGACCAGCGTCATCAACAGTCTTCCGCAGCTGGCGCCGAAGATCGTGCTGACCATCGGGTCGGCGAAGTCGAAGGCGGACGCCTCGCAGGCCATCAACGTGTCCGGCGGCAGCACCGGCGGGCCGAGCTCGCCGCCGTCCAGCAGCGCGGCGGGCTCCTCGACGTCCACGAGCGGCGGCGGCACGACCGCCGGTACGACCGGCGGCGGCTCCGGCACGAGCGGCACCTCCGGCGGCAGCACCGGCGGCACGGTCGGCGGCGGCAGCGTGGGCGGCGGGACCGGCGGGGGCACCGTCGGCGGCGGTACCACGGGCGGCGGCACGACCGGCGGGTCGACCGGCGGCGCCACCGGCAGCATGGCGCCGCCGAACCCGCCGATGCAGAACACCGCCTCGAAGATGACGCCGGCGGCCTTCGGCGGCCTGCCGGGGCAGCTCCTGCTCGGCGCGGCCGTGGTGGCGTGCGTGGCGGCCTGGGGGCTGCGGAAGTACAGCACGCTGTTGTTCGGCGGCGCGGGCTGCGAGGCCGGGCACACCACCGGGGTGCCGGACCTGCGGGAGTTCGAGGAATGACGACACCGGTGAGAGCAGCACAGGCGACACCGGCACGGCACGCTCTGGAGGGCGATCGATGAGCACTGCGAAGACCTGGGCGGGGCGCGCGGTGAACGGCCAGCTGCGCACCGGCGCCGTCGCGGCACGGCCGAAGACCCGGACGACGGAGTCCGAACGTCTGATGCAGCAAGGGCTGTCGCTGGCCGGGAGCCTGCTGATGCCCCTCGGGCTGCTGGCGATCGGCCTGGGCTGGTACGGGGCGGCGCACACGCCGTACACGTTCGAGCAGGTGTCCTACCTGGTGTCCGGCGGGATCGGCGGGCTGGCGCTGACCACGCTCGGCGGGTTCCTGTTCTTCGGGTCCTGGCTGGCCCGCATCGCGCACCAGCAGCGGCAGCAGACGGAGTTGCTGGCCGGCGAGATCGCCCGGCTCACCGATGCGATTCTGGCTTTGGAGAGCGGGGACTGAGCCGCTCGACCTGAGTCGCGGGCTCGTCGCGCCCGAACGCACTCGAACGTGCCCGAACGCGCCGAGGCCCGGCACCGCGGTGCCGGGCCTTGCTGCCGGAGTTCTCGGTGGGCCGCTCCCCTCACACGCGGCCCACCATCTCCATCGCGAAGTCGCGGTCCCGCTCCAGGTCCGGGTTCCAGGTCTGGCTCTGGTTCTGGTTCTGGCTCTGAACAGGGCGCGAGGACAGCTTCCAGGCGCGAACGGCGATGGTGCTCAGCCGGACCACGACCTCCGCGAGCGCCATCAGGATCAGCGCGTCGACCCAGGCCTGGCCGCTGGTGATGTGGTGCGTGACGGAGAAGCTGGCCAGGTGCCTCTCGCCGGAGGCGTGCGTGGACCAGACCGCGAAGGCCAGGCGGAAGCCCATGCTGAGCACCCACAGGGCCGCCGCGCCGGCCGTCGCCTTGATGCGTGCGTGGCCCTGGAAGGTCCGCACCCGGGTCAGCAGGCCGCCGAACAGTCCGAAGACCGCGCCCACCCCGGTGAACAGCGCGATGAGCGCGAGATCGTTCCCGGCGGTCGGTATGGCGTGCAGGTACTGGCTCGCCGCCCAGGTGATCATGGCGAGCGGCACGATGAACGTGGCCTTGGAGATCCGCTCCTCGCGCAGCTGGCGGAAGACGATCAGGACGAGGGCGATGTCGATGATCCAGTCGGTTGTCGTCATGGCTATGACTATGCGCGTCCTGGACCTGCTGTTTCTTCCACCCGGAGGTGGGTCGCGGGTGGAGCTTCGGCCTCCACCCCGGGGTTGAGCGGGCGGCCGGGAGGGTGGACCGGGACCGCCGGACAGCCGAACAGACTGCAGGGCCCCGCTGTCCAAGCGGGGCCCTGCGGTTGCCGACCCTGAGCCGTCGGTCTGTGCTGTCGGTCCTGGCTGTCAGCGTGTGCCGTCAGTCCGAGCTGTCAGCTCAGCTGGTGAAGCCGATCTTCGTCCAGTCAAAGTCCTGGAAGCCGAAGGCGCCGAAGTTGGCCAGGGTCGACTTGGTGGCCCAGATCTGCGGGCGCTGGTACAGCGGGATCAGGCTGGCCTGGTCGGTGGCGAGCTTGTCCGCGGCGTTCGCGTCCGCGATGGCCTGGGTCGGGTCGGTGTCCTGCAGGGCCTTGTTCAGGGCCTGGTCGATCGCCGGGTTGTTGTCCAGGCGGGGGTTGTTGTGGATGTTCTTCGGGTCCGTCACCGACTGGATCTGCGGGGCACCGCTGCTGATCGGGAACGGGTTGCCGGTGTAGGCGAAGGCCGTGATGTCGAAGTTGCCGGTGTTGATGTACTTGTCGAAGAAGTCGTCGCTGTTGACCGGGGTCTCCTCCAGGCCGACGCCGATCTTGGCCAGGTCGGCCTTGACCATCTGGGCCTCGTTGGAGGTGGTCTTCACACCCTGCGGCTCGATCCACTTCAGGTCCAGCTTCACGCCGCCCTTGGCGCGGATGCCGTCGCTGCCCTTGACCCAGCCGGCCGCGTCCAGGGCGGCGTTGGCGGCGGTCGGGTTGTACGCGACGTCGGCGCTGTTGTCCTGGTAGCCGGTCTGGTTGTTCACGAAGAAGCGGTTGTTCAGGACCGTGGGCTTCCAGGTGCCCAGGTTCTTCAGGTCCACGTTCGCGATCTGCTGGCGGTCCAGGGCCTGGTAGACGGCCTTGCGGACGACGTCGTCCTTGAGCGCCGGGGCCTGGGTGTTCATCGAGATGTGGCGCCAGTCCGGACCGCCGGCGTAGTGCACGGTGCTGTCGGTGGTGTCCTTGATCTTCGCGTACAGCGCCGACTGCGGGCCGACCTCGAAGGCGTCGATCTCGTGGTTGTTGTAGGCGTCGGCCTGCGCCGAGGTGTCCTCGATCGCGCGGAACACGATCTTGTCCACGACCGGCTTGGCGCCCCACCAGTTCGGGTCCGCGACCACGGTGACGGTCTTGTTGGTGGCGTCCATGCTCTGGAGCTTGAAGGGACCGGCGGTCACCGGGATCGCGTTCAGGTAGGCCTTGTTCCAGCCGTCGGGCGTGGAGATCTTCGAGGCCGGGTACAGGCTGGCGCCGTCGAACTGGTCGAACATGCTCTTCCAGTCCGAGAACGGCGTCTTGTAGGTCACCACGACGGTGAAGTCGTCGGCGCCGCGCACGACGGACTGCATCTGGTCGTAGCCGGTGGAGCTGGCGACGTCGAAGCCCTGCGCCGAGCCCTCCATGCCCTTCCAGGTGGCGACGAAGTCCTTGTAGGTGATCGGGGTGCCGTCCGACCACTTCCCCTTCGGGTTCAGCTTGTAGGTGACCGTCTGCTTGCCGTTGACGGTGCTCTCGTCGGCGGAGACCAGGTAGTCCGGGTCCGGGGTGGCCTTGCCGGTGGCGTCGAAGTGGAACAGCTGGGGCATCATCGAGGACAGCACCATCTGGGTGTCCTTCTCGTTGCCGTTGTTGGTCATGCCGTTCCACTGCGACGAGTACTGGTCGATCGCCAGGGTCAGCGTGCCGGCCTTGAGCGTCGAGGCGTCCTTGGCGTTGATGTCGTTGGCCGTCGCGACCGGGATCGACTTGCCGCCGGCGGCGGAGCCGCCCGAGGACGAGCTCTTGCTGGAGGAGCAGGCCGACGCCGCGAGCGCGGCCGTCGCCAGGACCGCCAGGATCGCCGGCGACTTCTTGGTGATGCGAGACATGATCTTCTCTCCCGTGTGTGGATGGGTGGTGCGAGCGGCGCCGGCAAGGCACAGCTGTGGAAGGTGCGTGCTGGGTCAGACCACCTGCAGCGCGTCGGCGTAGTGGCACGCGGCCGCGTGGTCCTCGCGGCCCGGTCGCGGGACGATGACCGGGTCCTCGTCGCGGCACTTCGCCTGCTCGGCGGCGTTCAGCGACGCGTACTTGAAGCAGCGGTCGCGGAACCGGCAGCCGGAGGGCACGTTGGCCGGCGACGGCAGGTCGCCGGGCAGCAGGATCCGCTCGCGCTCGCGCTCCTTGCGCGGGTCCGGCAGCGGGATCGCCGAGAGCAGGGCCTGGGTGTACGGGTGCGAAGGCGCGTGGAACACCGAGGCCACGTCGCCGATCTCGACGATGCGCCCCAGGTACATCACGGCCACCCGGTCGGCGATGTGCCGGACCACCGACAGGTCGTGCGCCACGAACAGGTAGCTCAGGCCCAGCTTGGCCCGCAGCTCGTCCAGCAGGTTGATGACGCCGGCCTGGATGGAGACGTCCAGGGCCGAGACCGGCTCGTCCAGGATGACGACCTTCGGGTTCAGCGCCAGCGCCCGGGCCACGCAGATGCGCTGCCGCTGGCCGCCGGAGAACTCCCGGGGGAAGCGCGCGGCGTGGTACGGCTCCAGGCCGACCAGCTTCAGCAGCTCCGCCACCCGCGCCGCGGCCTTCTCCGCGGACCAGCCGTGGGTGCGCAGCGGCTCCGCGACGGCTTCCCCGATCGGCATCCGCGGATCCAGCGACGCCATCGGGTCCTGGAACACGATCTGGATGTCCTTGCGCATCTCCATGCGCTCGCGGCCGGACAGGTTCGCGGCCTCGCGGCCGAACACCGCGATCGAGCCGGCCTGCGGGGCCACCAGCTCCAGGATCTCCAGCAGCGTCGTCGTCTTACCGCAGCCGGACTCGCCGACCAGGCCCAGGGTCTCGCCCTCGCGGATCTCGAAGTCGATGCCGTCCACGGCCTTGACCGTGCCGACCCGGCGCTTGAACACCGCGCCGCGCATCAGCGGGAAGTGCTTCTGCAGGCCCTTGACCGCCAGCACCGGCGCGCGCTGTTCGCGCGGCACCGTGTCCAGGTCCGTCTCCGGGATGTCCGGGACCGGGTAGACCTCGTCGATCGGGATGGTCCCGCTCTGCAGGTCGGCCCGGCGGTGGCAGGCCGACAGGTGCGCGTTCCCGCCGGCCGAGAGCAGTTCGGGCTCGGAGTCCCGGCAGATCTCGGTCGCGATCGGGCAGCGGTCGGCGAACGGGCAGGCGTCCGGCAGGCCCACCATCGACGGCGGGTTGCCCTCGATCGGGGTCAGCGGGCGGCGGCCGTGCGCCCCGTGCTCTGCCGTGGCGTCCAGGCGCGGGATCGAGCCCAGCAATCCGATCGTGTACGGCATGCGCGGGCTGTAGTAGATCTCGTCGACCGGGCCCTGCTCGACCGGGCGGCCGGCGTACATCACGGCCACCTTGTCGGCGAAGCCGGCGACCACGCCGAGGTCGTGGGTGATCATCAGGATCGCCGCGCCGGTCAGCTCCTGCGCGTTCTTCAGCGCCTCCAGGATCTGCGCCTGGATGGTCACGTCGAGCGCGGTCGTCGGCTCGTCGCAGAGGATGACCTTGGGGTCGTTGGCGATCGCCATGGCGATCATGACGCGCTGGCGCATGCCGCCGGAGAACTCGTGCGGGAAGTTCTTGAACCGCCGGTCCGGGTCCGGGATGCCGACCACGTCCAGCAGCTCCAGCGCCCGCTTGCGCGCGGCGTCGCGGGACAGCTTCTGGTGCACGGTCAGCGCCTCGACGATCTGGTCGCCGACGGTGAACACCGGGGTCAGCGCGGACAGCGGGTCCTGGAAGACCATCGCGATGTCCTTGCCGCGGATCTTCGACATCTGCTTGTCGCTCAGGCCCAGCAGCTCCCGGCCGTCCAGCTTGACCGAGCCGGTGACCCGGGCGTTGTCCGGCAGCAGGCCGAGGATCGCCATCGAGGACACCGACTTGCCGGAGCCGGACTCGCCGACGATGCCCAGCACCTCGCCGGGATGCAGGTCGTAGCTCACACCGCGCACCGCGCGCACGTCGCCGGCCTCGGAGGCGAAGGTGACGTTCAGGTCCTGCACGGACAGCAGCGGACTGCCGGTCTGTGTCGGACGACGCTCGCCGGGACGCCCGGCGGAGTGGGGCAGCAGCAGGTTCTGGCTCATCGGGCCGAGGCTCCCGTCGAGTTGGGGTCGAGGGCGTCGCGCAGGCCGTCCCCGATGAAGTTGACGCACAGGATGATCAGCACCAGGACCGAGGCCGGGAACACGAACAGGTACCACTGGTCGGTGGAGGCGAACTGCGCCCCGTCGTTGATCACGGTGCCGAGCGAGACGTTCGGGGAGCGGATGCCGAAGCCCAGGAAGGACAGGAACGACTCGGTGACGATCGCCGCGCCCACGTTCAGCGTGAAGTCGACGATCAGGATCGAGGAGATGTTGGGGATGATGTGCCGGCGGATGATGGTCCAGGCCGGCACGCCCATGTACCGGGCGGCCCGCACGAACTCGCGCTCCCGGATGGTCAGCGTCATGCCGCGCACCACCCGCGAGGTGATCATCCAGCTGAACAGCGCGATCATCGGCACCAGCACCAGCCAGTTCGCGCCCTGGAAGTACGGGGACAGGATGATCAGCATCAGCAGCGAGGGCACGACCAGGAACAGGTCCGTCAGCCAGACGATGACCTTCTCCCACCAGCCGCCGAAGTAGGCCGCCGCGGTCCCCAGCAGCCCGGCGGACCCGGTGGACAGCAGGGCCACCAGCAGACCGATGATCAGCGACTTCTGCATCCCGTTGACGGTCTGCGCGAACATGTCGTGGCCGACGTCGTCGGTGCCGAAGAAGTGGTCCCCGGTCGGGCCGGACTGGGTGTTGATCAGGTCGATGTCGGCCGGCGACCAGTGCGTCAGCAGCGGGCCCAGGAAGGCGAAGGCGAACAGCAGCACCAGGCCGACCAGTCCCACCATGGCCATCTTGTTGCGGCGGAACCGGCGCCAGACCAGGGCGGCGCGCCCGGAGCCCTCGCGGGGCGCGGACTGGAGCTCGACGGTCTCGACGGCGGTACCGGCGGGGGTCGGAGCGGTCATCACAGAGCCCTTCGGTGGCTGGTGCGGTCGTACGGAGCGGCGGGGATCAGGACGGCGGTCACAGCCGGACCCGCGGGTCGAGCAGGGCGGTGATGACGTCCGAGAGCATCCCGGCGATGAGCACCAGCACCGCGGAGAACAGGGTGATCACGGCCACCGAGTTCACGTCCGAGTGGTTGGTGGCGTCGGTGAACCAGGAGCCCAGGCCGTTCCAGCCGAAGACGCGCTCGGTGATGATCGCGCCGGCGAACGTGAGGATCGTGGAGTAGGTCACCAGCGTCATGACCGGGATCACCGCGGTGCGCACGCCGTGCTTGAGGATGGCCCGGCCCTTGGTCAGGCCCTTGGCCCGCGCGGTGCGCAGGAAGTCCGAGCCCAGGACGTCGAGCATCTGGCCGCGCTGGTAGCGGCTGTAGAAGGCGATCAGCCCCAGGGTCAGCGAGATGGTCGGCAGCAGCAGGTGGTCGGCGCGGCTGAACAGCTGGCCGAAGAAGCCCGTGGCGTTCGGGTCGATCTCGCCCTGGTACTGCAGGAACGGGGTGTCGCCGCCGACCGCCTTGTTCACCTGGACCGCGATCAGCTTCAGCAGCGGCGCCAGCACGAAGACCGGCATCGCGAAGACGATGTAGGACCCGAAGGTGATCGCGTGGTCACTGAACTTGTACTGTCTGACCGCCTGGAAGGACCCGATCAGGATGCCCAGGATCGCGGAGAGCACGGCCGCGACGGAGACCAGGCGCACGGTGACCCACACGCTGATCGAGAAGTGCTTGTTGACCGAGTCCAGCTGCCAGGTCTTGCCGAAGTCGCCGTGCGCGACGCCGTCGACCCAGTGCGCGTAGCGCTCGAACACCGGCTTCTCCGGGTTCTCGTTGCGCTCGTTCAGCTCCTGGTACATCACGACCGGCTTGGTCGGCGGGTTCTTCTGCAGGTACATGTCCTTGGGGTGGAAGGCCGTCGAGGCCCCCAGGTACGCCAGGGACGTGGCGACGAACACCAAGACCACATAGTTCAGAAGCCTGCGAACTATGAAGGCACCCATGCCTGACCCTCCGTGCTCGAAACCCACAACCCGGTGAAGCGGGCGTAGATGATGTCGAGCCCGTCGGTTAACAGGTTCTCGGATGTTCCCCGGGAAATCGATCACGAAAGGGATACGAAGTGATCTCTAGTTATAAACCCTGATACATGTCGTGAAGAGCCCATAACAGGCAGTACACGCATAAGGGTAAAAAGAGACACCGGGTACGCGGATGCTCACGCGTACCCGATGTCTCCACCGTAGCGATCTTCGATTGTGTCCACAATTTGAGCGGGCGTCAGCCCCTCCAAGCCGTGGAGTCCTTACCTCGGCGGTGTGACGCGCGCTACTCCCAGAGCGGGAAGTGGCACGCGGCCTGATGCCCCTCGGTGCCGTAGGGCACCAGCGGCGGCTCGACCTGCCCGCAGATCTCCTGCGCGGCCGGGCAGCGGGTGCGGAACCGGCAGCCCGAGGGCGGGTTGATGGCACTGGGCAGCTCGCCGACGATGCCGCTGCTGGCCTTCGCCTTCTCCACCTCCGGGTCGGCCACCGGGATGGTGTCCAGCAGACCCCTGGTGTAGTGGTGGATGGGCCGGGAGTACACCGACTCGGCCGGGCCGAGCTCCACCAGCTTGCCCAGGTACATCACGCCGATGCGGTCGGACACGTAGCGAACCACCGACAGGTCGTGCGAGATGAACAGGTACGACAGCCCGTGCTCGGCCTGCACGTCCTTCATCAGGTTCAGGACCTGCGACTGGATCGACACGTCCAGCGCCGAGACCGGCTCGTCGGCCACGATCAGCTTCGGCGCCGGCGCCAGGGCCCGGGCGAAGCCGACGCGCTGGCGCTGGCCGCCGGAGAACTCGTGCGGGTACCGCTCCAGCGCCGAGACCGGCAGACCGACCTGCTCGAAGAGCTCGGCGATCCGCGCGTCGCGGGCCGCCTTGTCGCCGACCTTCTGGATGTCCAGCGGCTCGCGGACTACGGTGCGCACCCGCATGCGCGGGTCCATGGCGGCGTAGCTGTCCTGGAACATCATCTGGACGTCGCGGCTCTTCTTGCGCCGCTCGCCGGACTTCATCGCCGCCAGGTCCGCCCCCTCCAGGTGCATGGCCCCGGCGGTGGTGTCCTCCAGCCCCACGATCAGCTTGGCCACCGTGGTCTTGCCGCAGCCGGACTCGCCGACCAGGCCCACGGTCTCGCCCTTGCGGATGCTGAACGACACCCCGGCCACCGCGCTGACCGAGCCGATCTGCCGGCGCAGGAAGCCCTTGGTGATCGGGTAGTCCTTGACCAGGTCAGTGACTTCCAGCAGCACCTCGCCCAACTCGGGCGTGGGCAGTTCCTCACCCGTGGTGGCCTCCGAGAGGGTGACCACCACCTCCTGGCTGGAGCGCTCGGCGGTGCCCACCGGGTGGAAGCACGCGAACTCGTGGCCCACCTCGTCGATGCGGGACGGCGGGTCCTGCGCGCGGCAGTCGTCCTGCGCGTACCGGCAGCGCGCCGCGAAGCGGCAGGCGGCCGGCGGCCTGGTCAGGTCCGGCGGCATGCCCGGGATCGAGTACAGCCGGGTGCCGCTGTCCGCGCCGCGCTCGGGCAGCGAGTCGAACAGCGCCTCGGTGTACGGATGCCGCGGGTTGGCGTACAGCCGCTCGGTGGTCGTGTTCTCCACGATCCGGCCGGCGTACATCACGTTCACCCGGTCCGCGCGGCCGGCGATCACGCCGAGGTCGTGCGTCACCAGGATGACCGCCATGCCCAGGCGCTCGCGCAGGCTGTCGATCAGCTCCAGGATCTGCTTCTGCACGGTCACGTCGAGCGCGGTGGTCGGCTCGTCGGCGATCAGCAGCTTGGGCTCGTTGGCCAGCGCCATCGCGATCATCGCGCGCTGGCGCATGCCGCCGGAGAGCTGGTGCGGGTAGTCCCGGGCGCGCTGCTGCGGACTGGGCATGCCGACCAGGGAGAGCACCTCGACGGCGCGCTCGTGGCCCTCGGCCTTGCTGGCACCGCGGTGGATCCGGACCGACTCGGCGATCTGCTTGCCGATGGTCATCGTCGGGTTCAGCGAGGTCATCGGATCCTGGAAGATCATCCCGACGTCGTTGCCGCGGACCTTGGCCATCTGGTCCTCGTCCAGCTGCAGCAGGTCCCGGCCGTCCAGGAAGATGCTGCCGTCCGGGCTGGAGCCGCCGTTGGGCAGCAGCCGCATGATCGACATCGCGGTCATGGTCTTGCCCGAGCCGGACTCGCCGACGATGCCGATGGTCTCGCCGGCCTCGACCGTGAAGCTGACGCCGTCGACGGCCTGGACCGTCGAACGCTTCAGCTTGATCTGGGTATGGAGGTTCTGGACCTCTAGTAGTGCCATGGCCGTCTCACCGCTTCTGGAGCCGGGTCTCGAAGGCGTCGCGCAGCGCGTCTCCGATGAAGTTGCAGGAGATGATGATCAGCACGATGGACACGCCCGGCGGATAGATCATCCACCAGTAGTTCTGGTCCAGGTAGCTGGATCCGTTCGCGAACATCCCGCCCCAGTCGTCGTTCGGCGCCTGCAGGCCCAGACCGATGTAGCTGAGCACGGACAGCGCGAAGACCGAGTTGGCGATCGACAGCGAGGTGTTCACGATCGTGGTGCCGATGGTGTTCGGCAGGATGTGCCGGAAGATGATCCGCGGGCTGCGCCCGCCCATCATCCGGCACGCGGCCACGTAGTCGCGCACCTTGATCGTCAGGGTGTCGCCGCGGGTCAGGCGGGTCAGGCTGAACCAGCTGGTGAGCGCGATCACCATGATGAACACCGTCTTGGTGCGGCCCAGCGTGGCGGCCAGGTAGATCAGCGCGAAGATGAGCGGGATCGACAGCAGCGCGTCGATCGTGCGCATCATCACCGCGTCGACCCAGCCGCCGACGTAGCCGGCGATGGCGCCGTAGAGCATGCCGATCACCGAGGCGAGGATGCCGGAGGTGATACCGATCTCCAGCGAGATCTGGCCGGCCTTCATCAGCTTGCCCAGCTCGTCCACGCCGTTCTGGTCGGTGCCCAGCGGGTGGCTGGGGCCCGGCGCCAGGGTGATCTCGTCCATCTGCACGTGCGAGGTGTTGCCGTGGTAGACCAGCGGCCCCAGGAAGCACAGCAGGACGTAGAACACCAGCACGCCGAAGGCGACCACGGCCAGCCGGTTCTCCAGGAAGACCTCCAGGCCGCGGCGGAACATCGAGCGCGGCTTCTCGGTCGGCTCCAGGCCCAGCATCTGCTCCGCTGACGGGACGTTGTCCCCCACTTCCGGGGATTCGGCGATGATCTCGTCCATCAGGTGAGCCTTACTCGTGGGTCCAGGGCTGCGTAGGAGATGTCGGCGATCAGCGACCCGGCGACCGTCACGATCGCGGTGAGCATCGTGGTCCCCAGAACGATCACGAAGTCGTTCTGCAGCGCGGCGTTGATGGTCAGCACCCCGATGCCGCCGATGTTGAAGATCTGCTCCACCAGCAGCGCGCCGCCCACCAGGGCGGGCAGCGACAGGCCGATCAGGGTCACCATCGGGATCATCGCGTTGCGCAGCACGTGCCCGTAGAGCACGCGGCGCTTGGTCGCGCCCTTGGCGATCGCGGTCCGCACGTAGTCCTGGGTGATCTCGTCGAGCATCGAGGAGCGCATGTACCGGCTGTATCCGGCCACCCCGCTGACCACCAGCGTGCCCACCGGCAGGATCATCTGCGCCGGCTGCGTGAACGCCGAGTGGAAGGAGGTGATCTGGTTCGCGATCGGGATCAGGTGGAACTGCACCTGGAACACGTCACGCAGCACGACGCCGAGGAAGAACACCGGCACCGCGTAGCCGATGAAGGAGAACGTGGTGATGGTGTAGTCGGTGACCGTGTTGCGGCGGGTGGCCTGCACCACGCCCAGCGGGACCGACAGGACGATGGTGAAGAACAGCGCCAGGCCCACGATGTAGATCGACTGCCCCAGCGTCTCCTTCAACAGGTCGTTGACGCTCTGGTTGCGCTGGTAGCTGAAGCCGAGGTCGAAGTGCAGCACCAGGCGGTCCAGCCAGTGCCAGTACTGGACGTACAACGGCTTGTCCAGCCCGAGCTTGTGGTTCAGCGCGGCCAGGCTCACCGGGTTGTACTTCTGCCCGAGCATCGCCCGTGCCACGCCGTTGGGCATCAGGTGCATCATGCCGAACGTGGCGATCGAGACGATGAACAGCGTGACGATGGACTGGAAGAAGCGGCGGATGAGGTAAGTGGTCACCGCGACCCCCCGCCGGGGGTCGCGGTGACGTCAGTGCACTTGATCACTGGGTGTAGTACCAGAACTCAGGCTCGAAGCCCTGGAAGGCGTCCTGACCGGAGTCGTGGAAGTTCTTCGCCACGGCCCACGGCCAGATCTGGTTCATCATCCAGATCAGCGGCAGGGAGATGGACGAAGCGTAGGACTCGTAGTCGTACCAGGCCTGCGGGTCGCTGCTCTTGATCGTCTTGGCCACCGCGGCGTCGAACTTCGGGTCCGAGAAGGAGAAGATGTTCGAGCCCGCGCCGGTGGTCAGGAGCGAGTCGGTGGTCGGCTGCAGCGAGAACACCCAGCCGCCGTACAGGATCGCGTCCCACTGGCAGCCGGCCGGCGAGCTCGTGGAGCACGCGGTCAGCTCGCTGCCCAGGGTGTTCTGGGTCTTGGTCACCAGGTTGACGGCGATACCGGCACCGGCCGCGGCCTGCTTGTAGGCGGCCAGCATGGTGTCCATCGCCGGGTGCGAGGACGGGTACTCCAGCGTGAACTGGGCCTTGTCGCCGGCGTTGATGCCCGCACCGCACTGGGTGTCACCGGTACCCGGGCTCTTGCAGGTCGCCGGGGTGGTCGACAGGTCCCAGCCGTGCGCGGTCATGACCGTCTTGGCCTCGGCCGGGTCGTACTTGGCCGCGGCGGCCTTGGCGGCCGGGGACAGGGTGTTGCCCTCCGGGAACTCCGGCACCGCGCCGGTGGTCTGGTAGCCCCAGCCCTTGTACGGACCGTCGATGGCGCCCTGCTGGTCCATCTCGTCCTGCAGCGCCTTGGTGAAGTACGGCTGCTTGAACAGGCTCCCGTGGGCCTTGGAACCGAAGTTGACCTGGTAGTAGCCGATCGAGTCGAGCAGCGCGCCCTTCTCGACGTTGTACCCGACCGAGGCCAGCGGGTTGCCCGCCTGCAGGTCGTTCCCGTTGTACTGCGGGGTGTCCGCGTTCGGGAAGACACCGATCTGCAGCGCGTTCGGGTTGGTGGAGCCGGCCTTCAGGACCGTCCACTCCGCGTCCGGGCTCTGGAAGGAGTCGAAGTCGACCTCGTTCAGGTAAGGCTTGTGCTCACCGGTGAACTTGGTGTTCGGCACGATGGTGAACGCACCGGAGGTGGCGTTGAACGAGTTCAGCACCCACGGGCCGTCGACGATCTTCCACAGCGGGTTGGACGCGAAGCTCTTGACGTCCTGGCCGGCCGCGTTCAGGTACTTGAAGACCGCGTCACAGTCGGCCTGCAGCGTCGGCGAGGTCAGGGTGTCCGTCGAGCACTTGCCCTTGGTGCCCTTGGCGTCGGTGACGTCCCAGGCCAGCGGCATCGGTGTGACCGTCTGCAGGGCGTTGCCGACGATGTAGTTCTGGTTGTACTGCTGGTCGAACGTGATGCTGATGCTGGAGTCGGTGACCGACGTGGACTTGATGTTGTCCGGCAGGTAGTTGACCCCGGCGGCCTGGTTCGGCGGGCTGTAGTAGCCCGACTGCTTCTCCTCGGCCTTCAGCATGTTCAGCCAGAACTGCACGTCCTGGCCGGTGACCTTCTCGCCGTTGCTCCAGCCCCAGGTGGACTTCAGCGGGACCGTGATGGTCAGGCCGTCCGAGCTCCAGGTCGGCTGCGAGGCCGGGCCCATGTCGTAGTTCACGGCCAGCTTGTCGTTCAGGCCGACGAAGTACAGCGGGCGGTAGAAGAAGTACTGGAACTGGCCCGCGTTCTGGGTGCTCAGCTGGTTGCTGGTCATGAACGGCCAGATCGCGTTCGGGCTCGACCCGGGGGGCCACTCCGCGACGTGCGCGGTGCCGCCGGGCTTGATCGGCGCGCTGGAGCTGGTCGCCGTGGTGACCGGGTTCGTCGCACTGTTGTTGCTGGAGCTCTTCTTCGAGCTTCCGCAAGCGGCGGCGGACGCGAGCACGGCGATGACACCTGCCATCGCCACGACTTTTCGGGTATTTCTGACGGCCATCAAGAGCCCTCCCCTTCGACGGAGCCGGCTCGGTGTGTGGATCCGGGCCGGTCGCGGTTGTGAGCGCAGCCGACAGCACGGCGAAAGACAGGCAGTGGCGCCGAGGGTGGCTCACGACCACTCCTGCATACAGTGGCCCAACATAGGGGGAAAAGCGATCACGGATCGGCAACAAAATCGATGTCAAATGACCTACGGACCTGGTATGTATGCCCGCCGGGGGAATTTAACAAGATCGACTCACAACTGCCGTCGATCTTGGATTTCCAAGATCATCGACCTGTTGCCGCAGGTAAACCGGTGGCGTCCGGGACGCCGTCGATATCCAGGTATTACCACCGTGCGGAACGCCCTCCCGAGACCAGACGAACCCCCGCATCCCGTACTCGGGCCCGGCAAGGGTCCGGCAAGGGATGAGGGGGTTCGCCAGGAGGGGATGTCCCGAGGGCCGCCGCGTCCTGGTTCTTTCCGACCTCTAAAGCATTCGCGCTGCTTCCACGGCCCAGTAGGTCAGGACCGACGTGGCGCCGGCCCGGCGCACGGAGGTCAAGGTCTCCAGGATGGTCCGCTCCCGGTCCAGCCAGCCGTTGGCGGCCGCGGCCTCGACCATCGAGTACTCGCCGGAGACCTGGTAGGCGGCCACCGGGACGTCGACCGCGTCCGCGACCTGGCGGACGATGTCGAGATAGGACATCGCGGGCTTCACCATGACCATGTCGGCGCCCTCCTCGATATCGAGGCGGACTTCGCGCAGGGATTCGCGGGCATTGGCCGGATCCTGCTGATATGTACGGCGGTCGCCCTTGAGGCTGGACTCCACGGCGTCGCGGAAGGGGCCGTAGAAGGCACTGGCGTATTTCGCGGAATAGGCGAGTATCCCGGTGTCCTGGAAGCCCGATTCGTCCAATGCGCGGCGGACCACGCCGATCTGACCGTCCATCATCCCGCTCGGGCCGACCATGTGGACGCCGGCTTCCGCCTGCCGGACCGCCATTTCCGCATAACGTTCCAAAGTGGCGTCATTGTCGACGGTGCCGTCTTCCCGGAGGACGCCGCAATGTCCGTGATCGGTGAATTCGTCCAGGCACAGGTCCGACATCGTCACGATGCTGTCGCCGACCTCGTCGCGGACCTCCGAGATCGCGCGCTGCAGGATCCCGTGCGGATCGGTGCCGAGCGTGCCGCGCGCGTCCTTCTCCGCGGGGATCGCGTAGATCATGATGCCGCCGAGCCCCTCGGCGACCGCCTCCGCCGCCGCTTTCCGCACCGAGGCCAGGGTGTGCTGCAGGACGCCGGGCATCGACGCGATCGGCGTCGGCTCGCTGACCGTCTCCTTGACGAACACCGGGAGGATGAAGTCGGCGGGGTGCAGACGGGTCTCGGCGGCCAGGCGGCGCATGGCGGGGGTGGTGCGCAGGCGACGCGGGCGGTCCAGCGGGAAGCTCATACATTTGAGGGTACTCGCGGCGGATCGCGAGCGAGACGTGCCTACGTGCTCTGTAGGAGGTGTGTGGCGGATACCACGACGCGGCGGAAGATCCGTGGCGGATCCGCGGAAGATCGGATTCCCGGCGGCGAAGCCCGCCCCGCTACGCCGGATCCGCCACCACCGAAACGCGGTGTGCGGACCGGCACGGCTCAGTCGACGGCGTCGTCGAACTCCTCGTCCAACTCCTCGTCGTCGACCAGGTGCATCGCGGCCTCCTCGGCCGAGGCCGCACCGCCGTCGATGCCGACGTCCTGCGCCGACAGATCGGCGTTGCCGCCGGAGTGCGAGCCCTCGTCCGGCGCCACCAGCCGGCCGGAGCGCCGGCCGCCGACCTGGTCGCCCAGCAGCTCGCCGTCGCCGCCGGCGTGGTCGCCGAGGCCGTCCCAGTCCTCCGGGAGGTCCTCGACGTCGGGGTTCTCCTCGGCCAGGCGCTCGTCCAGGGTCTCCGGGTCGCGCAGCGCCAGCGGCCGCTCCGGCGGGGAGTAGCCGGTGTCCAGTTCGTCAGGGCCCGGGGTCAACGTGTCGGAGCCGTCCAGCTGCTCCAGCGGATCCTGGGCGTCCGGATCCGGCTGCGGCAAATAGACGTCGTCCGCGAAGCCACTGCTCATGTCGACTACCTGACCACTTCCGCCCCATGGGCGCAACTCATCGCCGCGGCGCGCCTCAGCGCGCGGAGCGCCGCCGTCCGCCCGGCCTGCGCTCGGAGGGCCGGTACAGCGGCTCGCCGGCGGTCAGCGCAGAGACCCGGCGGGTCTCGCCGAACGCGGCCAGCGCGTCGGCCAGCGCGGTCACCGACGCCGAGGGCGCCATGACGTCCACCCGCAGGCCGTGCTCCTCGGCGGTCTTCGCGGTCTGCGGGCCGATGCAGGCGATCACGGTCGCCGCGTGCGGCTTGCCGGCGATGCCGACCAGGTTGCGGACCGTGGAGGAGGAGGTGAACAGGACCGCGTCGAAGCCGCCGCCCTTGATCGCCTCCCGGACCTCGGCCGGCGGCGGCGCGGCGCGCACCGTGCGGTAGGCGGTCACGTCGTCCACCTCCCAGCCCAGCTCGATCAGGCCGGCGATGAGGGTGTCGGTGGCGATGTCGGCGCGCGGCAGGAAGACCCGCTCGATCGGGTCGAAGACCGGGTCGTAGGCCGGGAAGTCCTCCAGCAGCCCGGCCGCCGACTGATCGCCGGAGGGCACCAGGTCCGGCTGCACGCCGAAGGCCACCAGGGCCTGCGCCGTCTGCTCGCCGACCGCCGCGACCTTTATCCCGGCGAACGCCCGGGCGTCCAGGCCGTACTCCTCGAACTTCTCGCGGATCGCCTTCACAGCGTTCTGCGACGTGAACGCGACCCACTCGTAGCGGCCGGTGACCAGGCCCTTGACGGCCCGCTCCATCTGCTGCGGGGTGCGCGGCGGCTCCACGGCGATGGTCGGCACCTCGTGCGAGACCGCGCCGTAGGTGCGCAGCCGGTTGGACAGGCCCTCGGCCTGCTCCTTGGTCCGCGGCACCAGGACCTTCCAGCCGAACAGCGGCTTGGTCTCGTACCAGGACAGCGCGGCCCGGTCGGCCACGGCCGCGCCGACCACCACGACCACCTCGCCGCCCGCGGCGATCAGCGCCGAGGCCTCGATCGCGACCCGGGCCAGGGTGGAGCCCACCGTGCGCTGGGTGGTCATCGAGCCGTCGGCGGTGACCGCGACCGGGGTGGTCGCCTTGGCCAGGCCGGTCGCCTGCAGGGCGGCCGCGGCCGCCTCCAGCAGGTGCGCCGGGCCCACCATCACCAGGGTCTCGTGCGCGCCGAGCGGTCCGGCGCCGGGCTTGCCGGCCGAGTCCGCGACGTCGGCCAGCGACCGGATCCGGATGCCGCCCTGGCCCGAGGAGCGGCCCAGCGGGATGCCGGCGTACAGCGGCACCGCGGTGGAGACCGCGACGCCGGGGACGATCTCGTAGACCACGCCGGCCTTGGCGCACAGCGCGGCCTCGGCCGCCACCACGCCGGACAGGCCCGGGTCGCCGGAGGTCAGGCGCACCACCCGGCGGCCGGCGGCGACCTCGGCCAGCAGGTTCTTCATCCGCGAGGCCGGGGTCAGCGACACCGTCGCGTCCCCGAGCTCGCCCAGCTCGCCGCGCTCGCTCTCCACCACCGGCACCAGCGTGGCGTCCGGGTTCAGGTGGGTGGCCAGCCGCGCCAGCAGCCCGGCCTCGGCGGCGATCACGTCAGCGCCCTGCAACAGCGTCACCGCGCGCAGGGTCAGCAGCTCCGGGTCACCGGGGCCGGCGCCGACGAAGGCCAGCAACGCCGTCGTCGCACAGGTATCGAGCGCAGAGGCCGAACCTCGCTGAGTAGTCGTCACCATGCCTGCCTCACCCCCACCGTCCGTCTTGTCATCTTGCGCGGAAACCCCTCGGACGCCGCCCGCGGCGCCCTCCAGGACTTCGAGGACCTTCACCATCTCCGTCACGCGCCGGCCTCCATCAGCTCGGCCGCGCCCTCGGCGAGCAGCGCCTCGGCCACCCGCCGTCCCAGGGCCTCCGGCTCGGAAACCGCTCCGCTGTGGGAAAGCCGCAGGCCGCGGGACCCGCTGACGGTAGCAACCAGGCCGGTCAACGACAAAACGTTGTCATCGGAGACGACGGCGTGGCCGCCCACCGGAGCCGAGCAGCCGGCCTCCAGCACCGCCAGCATGGTGCGCTCGGCGACCACGGCGGCCCGGGTGAGCGGCGCGTCCAGCACCGCCAGCACACCCGCCAGCTCGTCGTCCTTGCACTCCACGGCCAAGGCGCCCTGCCCGGGCGAGGGCAGCATCACGTCGGGTCCGAAGACCTCGGTCGCCTCCTCGGCGCGGCCCAGCCGCTGCAGTCCGGCCAGCGCCACGACCACCGCGTCCAGGGTGCCGGAACTCACGTTCTTCACGCGGGTGTCGACGTTGCCGCGGATCGGCACGACCTCCAGGTCCGGCCGGATCATCTTCAGCAGCGCCATCCGGCGCGCCGCGCCGGTCCCGATCTTCGCCCCGGCCGGCAGGTCGGCCAGCTTCAGGCCGTCCCGCGCCACCAGCGCGTCGTTCACCGCCGCGCGCTCGGTCACTGCCGCCAGGTGCAGGCCCTCGGGCGCCGCGGTCGGCAGGTCCTTGAGCGAGTGCACCGCGAAGTCGATCTCGCCGGCGTACAGCGCGTCCCGCAGGGCGTTGACGAACACGCCAGTGCCGCCGATCACCGACAGGGCCTCGCGCGAGGTGTCCCCGTACGTGGTCACGTGGACGAGTTCCACGGGGCGCCCGGTGGCCGCGGTCAACGCCTCGGCGACCATCCCGGACTGGGCCAGGGCCAGGGCGCTGGCGCGCGTGCCCAGCCGTAACGCCCCGCCGGGACCGGGCGCTGGCGATCCTTGGTCCGCCGGAGTCCCGCTCATGCTGACACCTCATTCGTCGTGCCCGCGGCGTTCGCCGCGCTGACGGCCTCCACCGAGGCCGGATCGAGGCCGAAGAGCTCACGCAGCGCCTCGGCGTAGGAGGACCCGCCGGGCGCGCCGGCGAGCTGTTTCACGCGCACCGTGGGCACGTGAAGAAGTTTGTCGACCACGCGCCGCACGGTCCGCTCGACCTCGGCGCGGTCCTTGTCGCTCAGTCCCGGGGTCTTGCCGCGCAGCCGCTCCAGCTCGGCGCGGACCACGTCGGCGGCCATCACCCGCAGCGCCGCGACGGTCGGCGCGACGGCTTCCGCGCGCTGCGCGGCGGCGTACGCCTCGACCTCGCCGAGCACCAGGTCGCGGACCGCGGCTATCTCCTGCGCGGCGCCCGCGGCCTGCGCGCTGCCGTCCTCGGCGACCCGCTCCAGGTCCACGACGTGCACCCCGGCCAGCTCGCGCACCGCCGGGTCGACGTCGCGCGGCAGCGCCAGGTCGACCAGCGCCACCGGGTGGCTGTGCGCGGCGCGGTTCAGCATCTCGCCGGTGATCACGTGCCCGGGCGCGCCGGTGCAGGCGACCACCAGGTCGGCCTCGCCGAGCGCGGGCACGATCTCCGCCATCGGCACCGCGGCGGCACCGTACTGCGAGGCCAGATGGTCCGCGCGCTCCTGGGTCCGATTCGCCACGACCATATGACGAACCCCGGCGCGATTCAGTGACGCGGCGGCCAGCGCCGCCATCGACCCGGCGCCGACGATCAGCACCCGCAGGCCGTTCGGGCCGTCCACGCCGAGCGCCCGGTACGCGGCGTCCAGCGCGACCGACACCACCGACTGCCCGGCCCGGTCCAGGCCGGTCTCGCTGTGCGCGCGCTTGCCGACCCGCAGCGCCTGCTGCATCGCGTCGTTCAGCGCGCGCCCGGCGGTGCCGTGGTCCTGGGCGGTGGCCAGCGCGGTGCGGATCTGGCCGAGGATCTGCGGCTCGCCGACGACCATCGAGTCCAGGCCGCAGGCGACGGTGAACAGGTGCTGCACCGCGCGGTTGTCGTAGTGCACGTACAGGTGCTGGGTCAGCTCGCCGGGCTCGACGCCGGTGTGCGAGCAGAGCAGCTCGGTGATCTCGGTCACCGCGGCGTGGAACTTGTCGACGCCGGCGTAGACCTCGATGCGGTTGCAGGTGGCCAGGGCCGCGGCCTCGTGCACGTTCGGGGACGCGGCGAGGTCGGCCAGGAGTTTGCCGGTGCGCTCGGTGCTCAGGGCCGCGCGCTCCAGGAGCGCGTGGGGTGCGGACCGGTGGGACAGTCCTACGGCTAGAAGGCTCACGAGGGGATCCCGGTGTCGATCAAGGAAGGGTCCAGCGCTGATCGGTCGGGCGGGGCGCTCGCGGCCGGTCCGCCGGCGGTCTTCCCGCCGCCGTCGGTGGCCGCCGGCTCCTCGCCGGCCTGCGGCAGCGCGTGCCCGCCCTTGCGCTGCTCATGGAAGGCGAGGATCTGCAGCTCGATGGACAGGTCCACCTTGCGCACGTCCACTCCCTCGGGCACGTTCAAGACCACCGGGGCGAAGTTCAGGATCGAGGTGATCCCGGCCGCGACCAGACGGTCGGCGACGGCCTGGGCGGCGGGGGCGGGGGTGGAGATCACGAAGATCGAGATTCCAAGGCCGCGGATCGCCGATTCCAGTTCGTCCGTATGCCGGACACGCACCCCGGCCACCACCGAGCCGGTGAGGGCGGGGTCCGCGTCGAACAGGGCCGCCACCCGGAAGCCGCGGGAGGCGAACCCCCCGTAGTTGGCCAGGGCGTGGCCCAGGTTGCCGATGCCGATGATGGCCACGGCCCAGTCCTGGGTCAGGCCCAGCTCCCGGGAGATCTGGTAGACGAGGAAGGACACCTCGTACCCGACGCCGCGGGTGCCGTAGGAGCCGAGGTAGGAGAAGTCCTTGCGGAGCTTGGCGGAGTTGACCCCCGCCGAGACCGCGAGCTCCTCGCTGGAGACCGTGATGATCCCCCGCTCCTGCATGCTTATCAGGGCTCGCAGGTAGACCGGGAGGCGCGCGACCGTGGCCTCCGGGATGCCCTGCCGGTGCGAGCGCAGCGAGGCTCCGTTGCCGGAACGGGAGTCCGAATTGGTGCCGCCCGACGCGTTGTTGCTCGTGCTGGCCACGCTGCTCCTCATCGCGCTCGCGCTCGGCGTTGCCGTCGTGCTGTGGATCAGTGTTCCCCGTGGTGGAGCTCACGCCACCGCGAGCCTCGGGCCCCGTACCGGGTGCCCGGGCCACGCTGGCCCGAGAGGCTTCCGCGCCGCGCTTGCGCGCTTGTTCCTCTCGTCATGCACGATAGGCGTTTGTGAACGCACGCACAAAGTCTCGGCGGTCACCAGATGGCCAGATGTCCCAATTGTCGGCACAACTGAAGGCCGAATAGTTACCAAACCGGGCATGGGAGTGCCGTGGATCACTCTGCTCCAGAGGTTTCCTCCGCGCCGCGCGGGCCCCGCGTCAGCCCCTGGCGGCCTGCGCGATCGCCTTGCGGAGACGGTCCGCGTCGACCCGCCAGAAGTCGTGTCGCTTCCCGTTCACCAGAGTGACGGGGATCTGTTCCCAGTACTCCGCTTTCAGAGCCGGGTCGAAGTCCTCGGCGGTGATGTCCAGTTCCTCGACGGCCGCGCCGGTCTCGGCGGCCACGGCCTGGACGGTCGCGCGCGCGTCGTCACACAGATGACAACCGGGCTTGCCGACGAGGGTCACGGTCACGGGGGCGCTCCCGGAGCGCTTGCGGAGTCTTATCACGGCAAAAGCCTACGGAGAACACGCACTCGACATCTGACGGTCACGCACGGGGCATAGGCTTGGCCCCATGGGCACCGAGACTGCTGGGCGCACTGTGCACTCCGCGGCGTTCTTCGACCTGGACAACACTCTGGTCCAGGGCGCCTCGCTCTTCCATCTCGCCCGCGGCCTGACCGCGCACGGCATGGTGAGCAAGCGCGAGATCGCCGGCCACGCCCTGCGCCAGGTCCGTTTCCGGGTCTTCGGTGAACAGTCCGGCCTGCTCGACGACGTGCAGGAGCACGCGCTGGACTTCGTCAAGGGCCACGAGGTGGCCCGGATGGAGAAGATCTGCGAGGCGGTGTTCGACGACTACCTCTCGGACAAGATCTGGCCCGGCACCCGCGCCCTGAGCGAGGCGCACCTGCTCAACGGCAAAGAGGTGTGGCTGGTCACGGCCGCGCCGATAGAACTGGCCCAGGTGATCGCCCGCCGGCTCGGGCTGACCGGCGCGCTGGGGACCCGGCCGGAGTCCGTGGACGGCCGCTACACCGGCCGCATCGCCGGCCCGCTGCTGCACGGTCCTGACAAGGCCCACGAGGTCTCCCGGCTGGCCCGCGAGCGCGGCCTGGACCTGGCGCACAGCTACGCCTACAGCGACTCCGCGAACGACCTGCCGCTGCTGTCGCTGGTCGGACACCCGGTCGCGGTGAACCCGGACCGCGCCCTGCGGCGACACGCGCGGCTTCATGACTGGGCGATAGTCGACTACCGGACGACGCGCCACACCCGGAAGGTTCCGGTGGCCGGCGCCGCCGCGGCGGTCGGCGCGGTTGCCGCCGGAGCGGCCGCGGCTGCGGCACACTGGTCGGGCGACCGCGACTGAGAGCGACGGCTCGTTACTGTCCGTCTATTGATATGTGCATGGGCTCCGACCTCCCGAAGGTCCCCTGCGCAACCCTTGCACAGGACCCCTCGAAGTCCTCTAAAGTCCTGCGGACACACGTGGTCCAGTGAGCGGACCTAAACCGGACTTCCTGTACAGGAGGGTGTTTCCTGTGGGTGTAATAGCCGGAATCACCCGCACGGGTCCACCCTCATTACGTACGATGGTGAACCCTACGATCGGTGATCGAGGCGGAACACTCTGCTACTAAGAGGCTTCTCAAAGAGCGAACCAGGCCCGCTAAAGAACCGAGCCACGGGAGACACGTGTACCGGGACAACTTCGGACTCAACGGCTACAGCGCCAAGGTGGGGGGCGACCCGTTCGCCGGCACCGGCGCGCTGTCCACGCAGGTGCTGTCCACGCATGTGCCGATGCCGGTGCCGGCACCCCTGCTGGACCGCCAGGAGCGCGGCCTGCTCATGCTGCGCGAGGCGATCCGGGTCGTGGCCGGAGATGGCGGCGGGCGCGGCGCGCACGCGGCCGGCACCCGCTCCGGCGGCGCCCGGCACGGCGGCGGCTCGGGGTCCGGCGCCGCGGACCGCCCCGGCGGCCCGGTCGCCGGCGACGGCGAGTCCGAGGCCATGGTGCACCTGGTCCACCAGGCGCAGGAGGGCAGCGCCGACGCCTTCGGCGAGCTCTACCGCATCTACTGCGACACCGTCTTCCGGTACATCTACTACCGCGTCTCCACCCGGGCCCTGGCCGAGGACCTGACCAGCGAGACCTTCGTCCGCGCGCTGCGCCGCATCACCACCTTCAGCTGGCAGGGCCGGGACTTCGGGGCCTGGCTGGTAACCATCGCCCGCAACCTGGTCGCCGACCACTTCAAGTCCAGCCGGCACCGCATGGAGGTCTCCACCGGCGAGATGCTCGACTCCAACGAGGTCGAGGCGTCCCCGGAGGACTCGGTGCTGGAGCACCTGTCGAACGAGGCGCTGCTGGACGCCGTCCACCGGCTCAACGACCAGCAGCGCGAGTGCGTCACGCTGCGTTTCCTGCAGGGGCTGTCGGTGGCGGAAACGGCCGACATCATGGGCAAGAACGAGGGCGCGATCAAGACGCTCCAGTACCGCGCTGTTCGTACGCTTGCGCGATTGCTGCCGGCAGAAGCCCTTTAGAGCCTCTAATACTCCTAAACGCGGACCACCCGTATGCGGGACACGCCGTAACCATCAAACTGGGACGGTCGTTTTCCATGTAGCGGTCCAACAACTCACTCTGAAGGGTGAATGAAGGGCCGAAAGACATGCCGGTGGAAGCCGGGGGCACAACCTTTGTCGTCTGTCGGTGTCTAACACTGCGGCGAGCATCGTCACCTGACGGCTGGGCGGCGGTGGGCGACGGGTGGGGCTTCCCTGCGTACGGGACAGGAAGGAAGACACATGGCCGCAGCATTCGGCGAGCGCCAGCGGGCCGAGCAGTTCGCCAGGCTGCTCGACGGCCTCGACGGCTCGCGGGACGGCGGCTCCGGTGTCGCCACGCTGATCCCGCCCCAGAAGGGTGACCCCGAGCTCACAGCGATGCTGCGGGTGGTCGAGAGCGTGATCGACGAGGGCCGGTTCCACGCCCCGACGGCGACGCCGGAGTTCCGCGAGCAGCTCGGGGCCCGTCTGCACCGTGACTTCCTGGTCCTGTTCAACGCCGACGTGGACGGCGGCCCGGGTGACGGCGACGTGCTGGCCCGGGGCCGGGGTCCGTGGCGGCGGCGGCTGATCGGCGGCGGGGTCGCGGTCGGCGTGCTGTCCGGCGGCCTGGGCGGAGTGGCGTGGGCGGCGTCCAGCGCGCTGCCGGGCGACCCGCTGTACGGCGTCAAGCGCAGCCTGGAGAACATGCGGGTCTCGGTCTCCGGTTCCGACCTGGAGCGCGGCGAGCAGTACCTCGGGCAGGCCAAGACCCGCCTGGAGGAGATCCACAAGCTGCTGGGCCGGCACGACTCCAACGTCGACGGCTCGGACACCAGCAAGCTCATCGCCCAGACCACGGACAACCTGTACAACGACGTGGACAGCGCCGGCCGGCTGCTGGCGCCGCTGGCCGAGTCCGGGAACACCGAGGCGCTGGGCAACCTGCAGAACTTCCTGGACACCTACGAGCCGCAGGTCCAGGACCTGGAGACGCTGCTGGCCCCGGACACCCAGGACCAGGCGCGCCGCCTGGTGGCGCTGATGGACGGGCTGCACTCCCGGCTGGTCGTCGCGCAGGCGAACCTGGACAAGCAGCGCGCCGCCGTGCAGCAGCCGACCAACGCAGGCAGCACCTCGCACCGCGCGAGCCTGCCGTCCACCCCGACGCCGACCGGCACGCCGTCGTCCTCGCACGCCGCACCGGGCCCGCGCACGCCGAGCTCCGGCGGCCCGACCGGCACCGACTCCGGCGGCCCGAGCACGGCGCCGAGCGGCACCCCGTCCAGCGACCCGTCGAGCGTGCACCTTCAGGTCCCGATCGGCTCCACCGACACCACGGTCACAGTGCCGCCGCTGATCAGCGGGCTGCCGCCGATCGGGATCACGCTCGGGAACACCGCGCCGGCCACCGGGCCGACGACCGGCGGGCCGCCGAACACGGACCCGAACCCGAACTAGGGGTTCGGCCAGGACTGTGCCGGAGGGGCCGGGTGCGCATCGCACCCGGCCCCTCCGGCCCCCCGTTCTTCCGCGACGGTCAGCTGATCGGCAGCGCCGGCCGCCCGCCGCGCACGGTACGCCCCGTGCGCCCCTCCTTGACCACGGCCAGACCGGCGACCAGCACCAGCGAGCCGGCCAGGAACGCCAGCGGCACCAGGTCGGAACCCTGAAGATTCGGGTGGACCGACACCCGTACCAGGACCGGCCCGAGAGCCGCGGTGCCGACGACCGCGAGCGCCACCGGCCACACCGCGGAGCGGTAGGCCACGATGCCGAGGACCACCATCGCGGCCGCGACCATGGCGAGCGCGTGAGTGTCGTCCGTGATTCCCCAGCCCTGCAGGGCCAGGACGGCCTTGAGCTCGAGTCCGGAATGCAGCTTGAACGCCCAGTAGGCGGTGCCGAGCACGGCCGCGAACCCGACGGAGCCCGCCAACCGCACCGGCCTGGCGTGAACGCCGCGGACCGCGAACAGCGCGGCGGTGACGACGCCGGCCAGCACCGTCTCCTCGTGCAGGATCGTCTCCGTCCCCACGGTCAGGTAGGCCGACACCAGGAACAGCGCGAGGCCCGCCACTCTGGCCGCCCGCCACCAGCCGAGCGCGAGGAGCCCCAGAACGAGCAGCCAGCCGGCCGGGACCGCCTGGTGCCCGATCTCGCTCTCCAGGCCGAAGGGGTAGGGCTGCCCATGGGCGATCGTCCAGGTGAACGGGTGCCAATACGTCCAGACCACCAGGCCGGGGGGCTGCATGAGGTTCCCCATCAGCTGGCCCAGCGAGGTGGCTCCGATGAACGCCAGCAGCATGGTCCCGGTGATCCCCACGGCTCGCGCCATCGCTCCGGCCCGGGTGTCCACGACGGCCCCGCCGGACTCGCGTCCCATCCGGACCCGTATGCCGAGCCGCGCCAGGCTCAACGCCTCCCGGACCTCCGGCCACCGGCGCCCCTGCGCGGAGGTCTCCATCAGCACACTGAGGAGTTCCTCTGCGCGCGCCTCCCTATAGCGCTTCGGCAGTATGCGCAGAAGCCTTCTATAGCGCCGCTCAAGCCCTTCGCTGTGTTCGCTCTGGTCTTCCTGCTCGCCGCTCATGCCGTCCCTCCCAGGGACGCACGGGGCGTCCCCCGCTTCTTCAGCCGTTCGAGCGCCACCGCCGCCTGCCGGGCGATCCGCTCCGCCTCCTCGGCGAGCACCTGCGCACCGGCGTCGGTGAGGCGGTAGTAGCGCCGCAGGCGCCCGGAGACCGTCTCCTCACGGTCCAGGACCAGCAGGCCCTCGCCGGACAGCCGGTCCAGGGAGCCGTAGAGCGTGCCCACGCGCAACCTGGTCCGGCCGTCCGACAAGCGGCCCACTTCCTGGATGATCCCGTAACCGTGCAGAGGTCCGTCGACGAGCGCGGTGAGGATCTGGAACGTCTGCTCCGTCCGGCTACTCGATGAACTCATGGTCGATATATATCGGCTGTCGAGCTATCGGGGCAAGCCCGGCCGCCAGTCCGGCCGCCCCGCCGACCAGGACCACGGTGCGCACCCCGAGGCCGGCCAGCTCGTCCAGCAGCGAGGCCTCGTCGGCGAGCAGGACCGCCACCGGTCCCTCGTCGCCGCGTCCGATCCCGCTCCCGAGTCCACCTCCCAGTCCGTCTCCGTTCCCGAGTCCGTTCCCGTTCCCGCCGTCCGGCTCCATCCCCGGCACCGACCGCGCGACCTGGCGCGGCACCGGCAGCACCGCGCCGCCGGCGAACAGCTGGATCCAGCCGGGCACGTCGGCGGACTTCACCTGCACCCGGACCCGCTCGAAAGCCGCGGCGTCCAGACCGCCGTAGCCATGACGCAGCACGCCGTCGTGCACGCCCTCGGACACGACCAGCCCCAGGGCCGCCGTGCTGTGCTCCATCGCCTCGCGCAGCGGCCGGGCGTCGACCAGGCGGAAGGCCAGGTTGACGTCGTACCCGGCGTAGCCGTGCGCGTCGTGGTGCACCTCTCCGGCGTGCACCGCCACCCGCAGCCGGAACCGCTGGCGTGTGGTGCGCCCGGTGTTGCCGCGCTCGAGCAGTTCGGCCAGCCGCGCCGGCATCGGGCCGAGCAGCAGGACCTTGGAGACCTCGGCGGAGACGAAGATGAGCACGCCGTCGCCGCGGTCCTCCCGGACGGTCTGCCGCCACGGGATTCCGGAATCCTCGAATGCGTCGCGCAGCGTGTCGTAAAGCGCGGCGCGAATAGCCAACTGATCGACGTTGTCCCTGTCCGGCCGCGTGAACGAGACCACGTCCACGACGACGATCGACCGGTGGGTGGGGAGATTGGTGACGGCTTGCGGAAGTGGTTGGTGGCTGATCGGTTGCGCATACCGCCCGTGGAAGCTGCGCGGCGTCCTACCAGCGCGACTACGCGGTTCCAGCGACGGATTCATGAGAACAGGCCCTTGATGACGACCCTCCGTGCCCCCCGACATGTATCGCAAGATACTCCGATGCGCAAGATCTCCGCACCAGTGTTTTCACTAGTGCGGAAACGGATCCGTTCAGAAATAAAGCTATCGGTCGGCACTGACAAACCCGGGCTTCCCAGGACCCGCACATGCCGTTTCACGAAGTCACAAGTACCGGCCGCGAACTGTGCCCGAGGTGTGCGAGAGGCGAACGTCCCGGCGGATGCCCGCAGAGCGTTGCTGGATAGTTATCAGTCAGCGACTCGACCGTTTTGTGCGACGACGCCCAGTGCTTTTTCGTCGAGCACGATGATGCGCTGCCGGGCGCTGCGGATGACGCCGGCTTCCCGGAGCGTGCGCAGCGAGCGCGCGAGGGCCGGCACGCTGACCCCGGCCCAGCACGCGATCTCCTCCTGGGTGAACACCGGCCGGTCCTGACCGTTGCCGGCGTAGGAGTGGATCTCCAGGAGCTTGTCGGCGACCGCGCCGAGGGCCACGGAGCCGTGCAGCTGGGTGCGGTGCCGGTCGGCGTCGTGGAGCCGGTCGGCGAGGATGCGGAAGAGCGCCCGGGCTATGGAGGGGGTGCGCTCGGCGAGGTCGATGAAGGCCTCCCCGCTCATCCCGCGCGCCTCGACGGTGCTGCGGGCCCTGACGGTGGCGCTGCGCGGCCGCTCGGACAGGCTGGCCAGCTCCCCCACCACGTCTCCGGGGCCGCGGACCGCGAGGATCCGGGTGGCCCCGACGGTGCTGTGCTGGATCACCGAAACCCACCCGGACTGGATGAAGAACACGCGATGCGTGTCCTCCCCCTCGCCGGTCAGCGAGTCGCCGGTCCGGAACACCTGGTAGACGGTCCGTGCCCGGATCTCCTCGGCTGCCATAGCGTCGAGGAGATCCCAGAACCTGCTGCCGTCTTCGTCGCGCGCCATTCCCCGCAAACTAGCCGAGCCCGGCCCGTAGGCAAAGCTCGGCCTGAGGAATGGCGCGTCCGACGAAGACGAATTGTGCCCCCGTGACCCCGTGTACCCCCCGGCATCCCCCACGGATCCCGGTCCCCGTATCCCCCGTGTCCCCCCGGCCGCGCCCGCAGGTCCCCCCGGACTCCCCCCTCCGCAGGCGCGACGCCGACTATCCTCGGCTTTTCCCTGAGGGGAAACCACGTCATCTGATAGGGACACGCGGCGGGAAGGGGTGTGTCAGTGCTCACACGCGAGGAACGGAAACGCCGCGGACGACGGATTGGCGGGATAGCCGGAGAATGGCCATATTCCGCACCCGGCGAATGGCGCAGAAGGCTCTCTGCGAGAGCCTTCTGAAGAAGAGCGCCATCTGTTTTCCGGGTCACCGCGTCACGAGTGCGCGAGCCCCGGTCTCGGTCTGCGTCCGGGCCCCGGTCCGGCTCCCGCGGGACGACAGGATCAGGGCACGGATGCCGATGGTGCCCAGCCGGACCACGACTTCGCCGAACGCCATCAGGATCAGCGCGTCGACCCAGGCCTGGCCGCTGGTGATCTGGTGGGCCGCGGAGAAGCTGGTCAGGTGCGCCTGGCCGGAGGGGTGCGTGGACCACACCGCGAACCCCAGCCGGAAGCCCATGCTGGCCACCCACAGGGCCGCCGCGCCGGCCGTCGCCTTGATGTGCACGTGGCCCTGCAGGGTCCGCACCCGGGTCAGCAGCCCGCCGAACAGTCCGAAGACGACGCCCACGCCGGTCATCAGGGCTATGAGCACCAGGTCGTTCCCGGCGGTGGGGATGCCGTGCAGGTAGTTCTTCGCCGCGAAGGTGATCATGGCGAGCGGCACGATGAACGTGGCCTTGGAGATCCGCTCCTCGCGCAGCTGGCGGAAGACGATCAGGACGAGGGCGATGTCGATGATCCAGTCGGTTGTCGTCATGGCTACGACTATCCAGGCCAGAGGCCTGTCGCCACGTCAACCCGGAGGTGGGACGGGGGTGGAAACCGGGTTTCCACCCCAGGGTGGAACGCCTCCGCGACCAGCCTTTTAGAGGGGCACCAACCGATGGAAGAACACCGACCGTTTAGAAGAAAACCGAACGCCGCTGCAGAAGCAGCCGGTACAACGTGTCCTGAATCGTCTCCCGCACCTGGTCGGTCAGGTCGAAGACGAGCATCGGGTCGTCGGCCGCGCTGGGGTCGTACCCGCTGGTGGGGATCGGCTCGCCGAAGGCGATGTGCCACTTCGTCGGCAGCGGGACGAGCCCGAGCGGGCCGAGCAGCGGGAAGGTCGGGGTGATCGGGAAGTACGGCAGCCCGATCAGGCGCGCCAGCGGCTTCAGGTCGGCGATCTTGGGATAGATCTCCTCGGCGCCGACGATGGACACCGGGATGATCGGGACGCCGGTGCGCAGCGCGGCGGAGACGAAGCCGCCGCGGCCGAAGCGCTGGAGCCGGTAGCGCTGCGAGAAGGGCTTGCCGACGCCCTTGAAGCCCTCGGGGAACACCGCCACCACCTCGCCGCCGCGCAGCAGGCGCTCGGCGTCGGGGTTGCAGGCCAGGGTGTGGCCCATCTTGCGGGACAGCTCGCCGACGAACGGCAGCGTGAAGACCAGGTCGGCGGCCAGCATCCGCAGGTGGCGTCCGGCCGGGTGGTGGTCCAGGAGCGCCACCTGGGTCATCAGCGCGTCCACCGGGACCGTGCCGGAGTGGTTGGCGACTATCAGCGCGCCGCCCTCGGCCGGGACGTTCTCGATGCCGGAGACCTCGACGCGGAAGTACTTGTCGTAGAGCGGGCGCAGGACGCCCATCAGGACGTTGTCGTTCAGGTCCGGGTCGAAGCCGAACTCGTCGACCTCGTACTCGCCGTTGATCCGGCGGCGCAGGAAGGCCAGGGCGCCGGCGGCCTTGTCCTCCCAGCCGCCGCGCGAGGCGGCCTGCGGGGCGCGCTCGGGCTCGTCCTCGGGCTTTCGCTCGTCCCCGGCCGCGGTCTTGCCGTCGGCCGCGGCCTGGGTCTCGTCCGCGGCCCCGCTCGCGCCGTCGGCCTCGGTCCCATCCGCCGCCGTGGCCTCGTCCGCCACTCGGGGCTCGTCCGCCACCTCAGTACCCCTTCGTCCAGCCGGGCACGATCGGCTTGAGCCCGACGGCCTGGGCGTGCGCCCGCAGCGCCTCGGCCGTGGTGTGCCCCGGCTCCCAGCCCAGGCGGGCCCGTACCCGCGCGGTGTCCAGGACCCGGCCGTAGCGCACCAGGTCGACCTGGTCGGGCGTGAAGTCGACGATCCCGGCCCGGCGGATCAGGCCGCCGAAGAAGCCGGCGCCGAAGGACACCACCGGGAACGTCGGGCGGCCCAGGCGGCGGCTGATCTGGGACAGCGGCATGGCGCCGTCGCCGGCCACGTTGTAGGTGCCCGGGTGGCCGCCCAGCGCGGCCAGCACCAGCGCCCGCACCGCGTCGTCGATGTGCACGAACTGCAGGCGCGGGTCGTAGCCCAGCACCGTGGGCACCACGGGCAGGGTGAGGTAGTCCAGCAGCGGGGAGGCCACGCCGGGACCGGCGAACGGCGCGAAGCGCAACACGGACACCGCCACGTCGGGGCGGCGCCTGGCGAACCCGCGGACGTACCCCTCGGCCTCGGCCACGTCCTTGCCGTAGCCGGACGTCGGCGGCCGATGCGGGGGTGTGTCCTCGGCGAACAGCGCCGGGTCCCGGGGCGCGCAGCCGTAGACCGCACCGCTGGACTTGACGACCAGCCGCTTGAGCCCGGGCGCCTTGGAGGCGGCGGCCAGCAGTTGCATGGTCCCGATGACGTTGCGTTCCTTCATCGCCGCCCGGCCGCCGGCACTCGAGGGCCGGGGCTCCAGGCCCAGGTGGACCACGGTGTCGGGGTCCGCGTCCGCGATGAGGCGGGCGATCGCGGGGGAGCCGGAGGCGTCGGCCCCGTCGGCCCCGGCGACGAACCGGACGCGTCCGGTCTCCCGCAGGGCTTCGACGACGGACAGGCCCAGTCGGCCGTCCGCACCGATCACGAGCACGCGGCGGCTGCCGGACGTCCTGCCGTCCGTCCGAGTCCGACCCGCACCGGTCATGCCGCGGCCAACCCCCCGACGCGCCGGCTACTTCTTCTTGTTACGACGCTGGATGCGCGTCTTCTTGAGCAGCTTGCGGTGCTTCTTCTTGGCCATACGCTTACGGCGCTTCTTGATGACTGAGCCCACTCGGGTGCCCTCGCTCACTTCTGACGGGATTCGCGACTGGCCAAGAGTACCTGGTCGTCCGGCCCCGCCACCAAACGCCCGTCGGCGCCGGGGTCCGGCGAGGCCGCGGCGAGCGGTCGGGGGAAGGTTTCGGGAGGCTAAAGGGTCTCCGCCACGTAGGCGTCGCGCAGGTACTCCTGCACGGCTTGTTCGGGGACCCGGAACGAGCGGCCCACGCGGACCGCGGGCAGTTCCCCGCTGTGTACCAGGCGGTACACGGTCATCTTGGACACCCGCATGACCTGGGCGACTTCGGCGACCGTGAGGAACTTGACCTCGGAGAGCCGCGCGGCGTCGCCGCCCGTGCGAGCGCTCCCGTGCATGTCGGATATCTCAGAAGCCATGTTATGAGGATAGGGGTGGATGATACATATGGGGAAGAGGATGCGGCATTCGTGTGATTTGCGGACTGTTACACCTGGGGTGGCCCGCTTACCCGCCGTGGCGCGCCGCACACGCGCCGGCCGGTTCCGCCCCTGGCGCGGCGGGCTTGAGCACGGCCTGAGCCCAGCCCGAGTACAGGCGGAGCACAGCCCGAGCACAGCCTTGCTCAACACACTGAGCCGGCGACGCCGCAGGCCTAAGCCCCGTACCAGCCCGTCGGCCCGGCGAGCCCGGCCCGGGCGAGTACGTACCGTGACATCGGCGTGTAGTGCCGCGGCGCGATCCCGTCGTCCAGCGGCACCGCCACCTGCACCACGCCCTCGGCCTCGCCGACGAACAGCGCCGGGTCGTTGGAGTCGGCGAACCCGATCGCGTCGATCCCGGCCTGGCCCGCGCCGCCGCACCAGCCGTGGTCGGCGACCACCAGGTCCGGCAGCGGCTCGCCGTCCCCGGCCAGCGAGGCCAGCGCGGCGCGGATGGGGCGCGCGGAGTGCGTGTGCACCAGGGAGCCGCCCTCGGCGGTCACCCCCACCCCGCCGAAGTAGGCGATGGACCTGCGCTTGCGCCCGACCTGTGCCGAGGCCTGATACGACCAGCCGGCGCCGGCCTCTATCACCTCGCACCCGGCCTCGCGCAGCCCGGCGGCGAACGCCAGGTGCACGGCCAGCAGGGTGCTGGGATGCCCGGTGGCGAGCAGGACGCGCTGGCGGAGCTCGCGGGCCTGCCCGAGCCGGTCGGCGAACCGGTCCAGGGCGTCCAGGGTGAGATCGACGTCGATGTGGTCCTGCCCGGACCGGTACTTCGGGTCCGCCGACACCCCGGCGCGGTCGGCCATCAGCTTCACGACGTCCCCCTGCGTCCACACGCGCTCGGGCTCCAGCCCGAACAGGTGATAGGGGTCCCGCTCCGCGAACATCGCGTACTTCCGGAGGTTGTCCTCCCGCGGAGTGGCCACGGCGCCCGCGATGCGGTGCGTCAGGAGGTGATCGCGGAGTTCGTCGCGAGCGGGTGCGGCGGTCATGAGGAGAAGGTAACCCGCGTATGCATACCAGCGCTGCTCCTTGTGCCTACATCACATGTACCCGACACCTATTCGGTCCGAAGAGCCACCACCGGATCGAGCTTTCCGGCCCGCCGCGCCGGCATCACGCCGAAGAACACCCCCACGGCCGCCGAGACCCCGAACGCGAGCACGATCGACCACCACGCGAGGACCGCGGGCAGCGGTGTGAAGGACGACAGGATGAAGGAGGCACCGACCCCCAGCCCGATCCCGATGATGCCGCCGATGCTGGTCAGCATCACGGCCTCCAAAAGGAACTGCGCCAGGATGTCCCGCTGGCGCGCGCCGAGCGCCTTGCGCAGCCCGATCTCCTTGGTCCGCTCGCGCACCGAGACCAGCATGATGTTGGACACCCCGACCCCGCCGACCAGCAGCGAGATGCCGGCGATCGCGGCGAGCACCAGGGTGAGCAGCGAGAGGATCCTGCCGATGGTGCCCAGGATCTGGGTCTGGGACACCGCGGTGAACTCGTCGCCCCGGTACTTCTGTTTCAGCGCGGCGACCATCTTGGCGCCGGTGGCGTCCACGTCGCCGGGGGTGTCGGCCTTGGTGGCGAAGCCGGAGATGGTCTGCATGCCGAACAGCCGCTGCGCGGCGGTGACCGGGATGTGCACCTCGCTGTCCGGGCTCAGGCCGAAGGCCCCGCCCTTGGCCTGGAACAGCCCGATCACCCGGAACTCGACGCCGCCCATGTCCACCTGCCGGCCGATCGGGTCGGCCCCGGGGAACAGCGCGTTCGCGGCGTCCGGGCCCAGGACGATCACCCGGCGCGCGGTGGCGATGTCGGCCTTGGAGACGTAGCGGCCCTCGGCGACCGGCCGGTCGAAGACGTCGACCACGTTCGCCGTGGTCCCCTGCACCGTCGCGTAGAACGTGTTGGTCCCGGCGCGCAGGTTCTCGGCCGAGGCCAGGGAGACGGCGACGGCGTCGGGCCGGCCGAGCACCCGGTCCAGGTAGTCGGCGTCGGAGAGCTGGAGCCGGGAGATGGCCGGGGTGGTGCCGAGCTGGAACTTGCCGGGCGCGACGAACACGATGTTCGACCCCAGGCCCTCGACCTCGGAGGTGACCAGCTGCTTCGCACCGCCGCCGATGGCGACCAGGACCACCACCGCGGCGACACCGATCACCACGCCGAGCATGGTCAGCAGCGAGCGCAGGCGGTTGGCGCGCAGCGCGTCGAAGGCGACGCGGAAGGATTCGGTGACTCTCACAGGAGCTCCGGTGCTTCTTCGATGAGGCCGTCCCGCACGCGGATGATCCGCCGGGCGCGCGCCGCGATGTCGGCCTCGTGGGTCACCAGGACGACGGCGACTCCGCGTTCCTTGTTGAGCCGTTCGAGGATCGCCATCACCTCGTCGCCGTTGACGGTGTCGAGGTTCCCTGTGGGTTCGTCCGCCAGAAGCACCGCAGGCTCCCCCACTAGAGCGCGCGCTATAGCGACGCGCTGCTGCTCTCCGCCGGACATCTGCGTCGGCTTGTGTCCGACGCGGTGTCCGAGGTTCACCGCCTCCAGGGCCTCTGCCGCGCGCCTTCTGCGTTCGGCTCTGCGTACTCCCCTATAGACGAGCGGCAAAGCGACGTTCTCCAGAGCGGTCGTACGCGCGAGGAGTTGGAACGACTGGAAGACGAACCCGATCGTCTGGTTCCTGAGTTCGGCCAGCTCGCTGTCGTCCAGGGAGCCGACGTCGCGGCCCCGGATCAGGAGCGTGCCCGTGGTCGGCCGGTCCAGGCAGCCGAGCAGGTGCATCAGCGTGGACTTCCCGGAGCCGGACGGCCCGATGATGGCCGCGTAGTCACCCTCTTCGATGGTCAGGGAGACACCGCGCAGGGCGTCTACAGAGACGCCCTCCATGCGATACGAGCGAGTAACCCCGACGGCTTCTATTTCAGCCATCGCTAGAGCTTCTGCCCGTCGTGGACCTTGTCGGCCCCCGAGGTCACGATCAGGTCCCCGGCGTTCAGGCCCGCCGAGACCTCCACGGTGGTGTCGCCCTGCGCGCCGAGCCGGACCACCTGCCGGTGGGCGACCCCTGAGGTCACCAGCCACACGGTGTCCTGGTTGCCGTCGTGCACGATCGCCGCCGAGGGGACGGCGAGGACGTGCGGTTTGTTCGCCACGTTGAGGTCCGCGACGGCGCTCATCCCGGGACGCGGGACCGGGGCCGCGGAGCCGTCCCCGAGCGTCCCCGCGCCGAGGGAGAGCCGGACCCGGTAGGTGACGCCGCCCCGGCTGGAGGCCTGGCCCTGGCTGTCTATGGAGATGACGGTCGCCGGGTAGTCGCCGTCGGGGACGGCGTCCAGCTGCACGTCCGCGGTGATGCCCGGAGAGACCTGGAGGATGGAGGTCTCGTCGACCTGCGCGGTCACGGTCAGCGTCGAGGAGTCGGTGATGACGAGCAGCGGCGCTCCGGAGTCCACAGGGGAGCCCTGCGAGATCACCGTATCGGCCCCTGAGTCGGTGCCTCCGCTGCCCCCGGACGCGGCCGACCCAAGACTGCCCCCTGCGGCACCGGCCAGCGAACCCAGGCTCCCGCCGAGTTGGGACAGCAGTGAGGAGACGTCCACTCCTGAAGCGGTTGCCCCTCCTACTCCGCTGCGCAGAGAGACGTCCCCGGATATAGAGGCCTTAATAGTGAGGGAGTCGACTGTCTTCTGCGCTATAGCGACCGCGGCCTGTGTCTGCGTCCGTTGCGCATCGCTGAGCGAACCGAGGACGTCCGACGCAGAGGCGAGTCCGTTGTTGAAGTTCGCGATAGTGGTCCGTACATCGGAGGACGCTGTGGCGTACTGCGTGCGCGCGCTGGTGATCTGCTCCAGGATCGACGCCTTGATCGACGGATCGGCGATCTGGTTCGCTGTCGCCTGCGCGGCGTCGAAGGCCTTCTGGGCGTTGGCGTCGGCTTCGGACTCCGACTGGGAGAAGTCCAGGACGCTGGTGCCGCCCGAGGAGTTCTTGCCTTGCGACGCGGCCTGCGCGTCCGCCGCCTTCGCCGAGGCCAGCTGCGCCTGGGCGTCCGGGGAGTCGATCCGCAGCAGGGTCTGGCCGGCCTTGACGTGCTGGCCGTCGGAGACCATCAGCTGCGCGATGGAGCCGGCGGCCGTGGCGTTCACCGTGATCTGCGACTTCGGCGTCACGCTCGCCGGTGCCTCGACGACCTGCGTGACTTGTCCGTACGCCACCGGCGCCTTGGTGATCCCGGAAGGACCGCCGCTACTGCAGGCGCTCAATCCGGCGACGAGTAGAGAACTGAGAACTATCCCCGCTGTTACCGTGCCGCGTTTGGTCACGTCCCCAATGTAGGTACCGTTTCCGCGCCGCCCACGGCCGGGGTCTGGAGTGGGCCGCCGTGGACCGGTGCGCGCCTCGGGTCGAAGGCGTAGGCGAGCACGACGATGACGGCGATCATCACCATCGGGACGGCCATGCCCTCCCGGTGGCTGACGCCCGCGCCCCACAGCCCGGTCACCAGCGGCGCGCCGAGCAGGAAGCCCAGGTAGTTGAAGACGTTGATGCGCGCGACCGCGACGCCGGACCCGGTCGGGTCGTTGGCGTAGGCGGCGGTGAACGCCACCGGGACCAGCGGGGACAGGCCGAAGCCGGCGATGAGGAAGCCGACGAGCGCCATGTACGGGCCCGAGGCGCCGACCACGATCGCGAACCCGGCCGCGCACACGACCGCGCCGGCGCGCACCACCTTCACGCTGCCGAAGCGCTGGATCGCCAGGTCGCCGCGGAACCGGCCGAGGACCTGGCCCACGGTGTAGGCGCCGACCACGAGGCCGCCGAAGGTGTCGGAGGACTTCAGGCCCTTGGTGAGGTAGTCGCTGCCGGCGGCGGTGACGCTGGACTCGCCGATGTAGGCCAGGGTCATGACCACGCAGAGCAGGATCATCGGGCGCCAGGGGATGTGCGGCAGCTTGCCGTCGGCGTCCTTGACGATGGTCTCGTCGCGCAGGTTCTTCAGCAGCATCGGCCCGGCGTAGAGGGTCGCCGCGACGCCGACGACGGCCGCGACCAGGTAGGTCAGGCTCAGGTGCCAGCCGGCCGCCGAGCCCAGGGCGCCCCAGGCGGAGCCGACGATGGCGCCGGCCGCCCAGACGCCGAAGAACGCCAGGATGATCGACCGGCCGTAGCGCCGCTCCAGCCCGCAGGCCTGCATGTTCATCGTGGCGTCGGCGGCGCCGACGGCCAGGCCGAAGAGCATCAGGATCGGCATCGCCTGGTAGAGGTTCCTCGTATGCGGGACTATCACCAGTACGCCGACCACGGTCGGCTCGGCGATCCGCAGCACGGCGGCCGAGGTGGTCCAGCGCATCGCCAGGCCCGCCAGCACCGAGCCGACCCCGGCCAGGATCGGGACCAGGGCGAGCAGGATGGACAGCGTGCCGTCGGAGACGTGCAGCTGCTTCTGGATGACCGACACCTTCGAGGTGAGCAGCGAGAACGCGAAGCCCTGCACCCCGAAGAAGACGAAGGTCGCTATCCGGTTCCGGGTCAAAACGCCCGGCTCTCCCTGCGGCATGCCCGCAGCGTAGGCGACGTGATCTTCAATGGGAAGGGGTTGCGTGGTCCAGGTCCGGGCACGGGTGTAACGTGCGGAAAGTGCCAGACGACGCGGTGATCGGATGCGTGGGCGTGCTGCACGTCGGAACGCGCGGCCAACGGGGGCCCGGCGAGGCGGTGGTGAAGGTGCGAGGCGGCAGTGAGGCGTTCCTGGCCTGGTCGGAGCAGCCGCTGGCGAAAGGCACCCGGATCCTGGTCGTGGAATCCCGCGGGGCGCGCGCCGTCGACGTGATCGCCTTCCCGGACGCCGAGGACCCGCTGGACGAACTGGACAGGCTGTGAACATCCATCTCAGCTCACGGGAAGAAGGCTGACCACCATGTTCGGCTACAGAGTGCCCGCCCCTGACCAGGCGATGCTCATCTCCGGCGGCCGCCGGGGGCAGGGCGGCGCCCCGTTCCGGGTCGTCACCGGCCACGGCAAGTTCATCCTCCCGGTGTTCCGCAAGACCCGGTTCCTGACGCTGTCCATGCAGGAGGCGGAGGTCTCCGAGACCTGCGTGACCAAGCAGGGCATCGCCCTGACGGTGACCGCGGTCATCGCCTTCAAGGTCGGCAACGACACCGAGAGCATCGTCAACGCCGGCCAGCGCTTCCTGTCCGACCAGAACCAGATGTCGACGCTGACCGCCCGCATCTTCGCCGGCCACCTCCGCTCCATCATCGGCTCGATGACGGTCGAGGAGATCGTCACCGAACGCCAGAAGCTGGCCGAGGAGGTCCTGGACACCTCCAAGTCCGAGATGGCCAAGATCGGCCTCACCGTGGACTCCCTGCAGATCATGTCGATCGACGACATGAAGACCGGCTACATCGACGCCATGGCCGCCCCGCACAAGGCCGCCATCCAGCGCCAGGCCCAGATCGCCCAGGCCCAGGCCACCCAGGCCTCGGTCGAGGCCCAGCAGGAAGCCGAGCGCAACAAGGCGGAGTACGCCCGCCACACGGCGATCGTCCAGGCCCAGTACAAGGCCGAAGTCGACCAGGCGCAGGCCATAGCGGCCCAGGCCGGCCCCCTGTCCCAGGCCAAGGCCCAGCAGGAGGTGCTGATGGCCCAGACCGAACTGGCCCAGCGCAACGCCGAACTCCGCCAGCAGGAACTGGTCGCCGAAGTCGTCAAGCCGGCCGAAGCCGAAGCCGAGCGGGTCCGCATCACCGCCGCCGCCGAAGCCGAGCGCATGCGCGTCCAGGCCGAAGCCGCCGCCAGCTACGACCGCGTGGCCCTGGACCGCATGATCATCGACCAGCTCCCACTGATCGTCGAGAAGGCCGCCGGCGGCCTCAACGGCGCCAACATCAACGTCCTGAACGGCGCCGACGGCCTGTCCGAGATCGCCGCCGGCCTGGTCGGCCAGGGCCTGGCGATCCTGGACTCGGTGAAGAAGGGCCTCAGCGAGGAGACCGGCAAGGAGGCGGCGAAGCCGCAGGTGATCGAGCGGGTGCAGATCGAGAACGGGAAGTAGGCGGGGCGGGAATCACGCTTCGTCACCATACGAGCCCTCCGAGTCAGTAGCCTGAAACATTCGGGCCGACGGCTTGGGGGGCTTCATGGTGTTCACCGGCGCTGAGATCGCCGTGCTCAAGAACGGCCTGCACAAGGCCGCGAGCGCGCTCGGCAAGGCGGCACTGACCGGCCCCGCCCCCGGCGCCGGCTCGGTCGACAAACCGCTGCGCACCAGCCGGATTCCGGGCCGGGAGCGTCGGAAGCAGACGATCGGGGCGGAAGACGCGGAGCGGTTCGCTCGCAAGATCCTGGAGCGGGTTTCGGGGCAGCAGTTCACGCGTCCGGGCAAGTCCGCGCCGCGGCGGCTGGAAATCCCGGCCGCCGACATCGACTCGCTGGTGACCGCCGTCGGGATCCTGATGTCGACGCTGTCCCACGCCCGCGTCGACATGGCCGCCGTGCTGGAGGCGCACGGCGAGCCGGAGGTGTTGGCCGACCGGATGCGGGCGGCGCTGCCGTCGGCCACGCCAGCCGTCGGCGACGTCTGGCGCCCGGTGCTGGACGAACTGGTCGGCGTGGTGTGCGAGCACATCGTCGAGTTCTTCACGACCCGGGAGACCTTCGGCGCGGCGGCCGGCTTGGAGCTGTTGAAGCAGAGTGCACGCAGGCACCGGCCCGAAGAGGAGGCCGAGCTGCTGGCCGGCTACGCCCGGCTGGTGCGCGAGAAATCGCACAAGATCCGGCTGATCGGGTTGGACCTGCACGAGGACGATCAGGCGTACGACCTGATGACCGGCTTCGTCGATCTGACCATCCAGGCCACCGACCCCGTCGAAGCCACCGAGGGTCCGGACCGGACCGGCGACCCCGACCAGGCGTCGGAGCACGTCAGTTGGAACCGGATGGACACCCTGGCCACCGAGCGGCGCCGGGTCCTGTTGGAAGGTCCGGCCGGCTCGGGCAAGTCGACGCTGGCGCAGTGGTTGACGCTCACATGGCTGAAGACGCCCGACCACGCCCCGCTTCCCTTCCTGATCCGGCTGCGCGAGTTCGCCGGCGGCCAGCGGCTGGAGCTGCCGCGCCCCCTCGACTTCGTCGCCAGGCTGGCCCCGGCGTACGCCGGCCGGCTGCCCGGCTGGGAGATGGACCTTCTCGCCACCGGCCGGGCCGCGGTGCTGCTCGACGGCATCGACGAGATCCCCGAACAGCTTCGCGCCGAGGCCCTTCAATGGCTCGCGGATCTGGTGACCGCGTACCCCCACGCCTGTTTCGTGGTGACGACACGCCCCGCGGGCCTGAACGAACCCGGCCGCCGCCGTCTGGTCACGACGCTCGGTTTCACCAGGGCGACCATCAATCCGATGTCGGCACTCCAGGTGTCGACGTTCATCGACCGCTGGCACGAAGCCGCCGTCGGACGGCCCCACACCGACACGGAGGAGTTGCGGGAGTACGCGGATTCCCTGAAACACACCGTCCGCTGGCGTCGCGACCTGGCACACATCACGACCACGCCGCTGCTGTGCGCGATGGTGTGCGCCTTGTATCACGCGGACAACCGGGCTCTGCCGCGGAACCGCACTGCCCTGTACGAGCGTGCGTGCGCGATGCTGCTGGAAAAGCGGGACACACAACAGCGGATCCAGACCTTCCCCGTAACACTGACAAGGGAGCAGATCGAGCCCTTCCTGACCGAGATCGCGCTGTGGATGTTGGTCAACAAACAACGGAGTATTCCACGCCTGGATGCCCTGCGACTGGTCGCCGACGTGCTGCCGCGGCTTCAGATACAAGACGCACCGACAAGATGGAAGCCGGATGCCGAGGGCTTGCTGCGGCACCTCGTCGTGCGCTCCGGCATGTTGCAGGAACCCACGATGGAATTGCTGGAGTTCGTGCACCCGAG
This sequence comes from Catenulispora sp. EB89, assembly GCF_041261445.1. Lineage (NCBI taxonomy): Bacteria > Bacillati > Actinomycetota > Actinomycetes > Catenulisporales > Catenulisporaceae > Catenulispora > Catenulispora sp. EB89. Next base: position 473,335 of record NZ_JBGCCU010000005.1, on the reverse strand, counting down.
CTTCCAGGACTTCCTGGCGGCCAAGAGCGTGTTCCAGAAGGCCTACCTCCCACACCTGATCGAGAACGCCCACGACGCGATGTACCAGGACGTCGCGGTGATGGCGGTCAGCCAGGTCCAGAACGACCGCGACCGTCAGAACGAGTTGCTGGAACGCCTCGTTGAGCGCGCGAAACGGGACGCCAAGCAGTCGCGGCAGCTGTACCTGCTGGCAGCGGCATGCCTCGCCGACGCCGGCATGGTCGACCCGAAATGGGTGAAGCTGGTCCAGACGAAGACCCGGGCCCTGCTGCCTCCGCGGAGCAGCCGCGAAGCGCAGGTGCTGGCAGCCGCCGGGGAGTTCACTCTCGACCTGCTCGCCGATGTGGGGCGGACCCGTAAGCCCACAGTCGCCGAGGCGGTGGCGACGGTGGAGGCGATCTCCCTGATGGGCGGCGGCGGAGATGTGGGGATGCGGATTCTGCGATCCCTCGCCGAGCGCTACGGCAACCGGATCGGACCCGAGCTGATCTCGGCCTGGCATCAGACGCAGGACCCGCGCGCCTTCCGCGACGAGGTGCTGGCCCACGGGGATTTCAGCGACGTGACAGTCTTGATCAACAGCGACGATCTCCTGCCTCTGGTGGACGGGCTCCCCGGGATGGAGCGGCTCAGAATCGCCGAACACGTCGCTGGTCCACCGACCGCCGTCGCCCTCGTCTCGGTCGCAGCCGGCCGAACCCATATCAAAGCTCTGCCTGACTACCCCAACCTGCGAATGCTGGACCTCGGACACCCGGAGTCCTCGATGCTGCAGGGCATCGAACGCTTCGGCGACGTCACAACGGTGCGTCTGGCACATGCCACAGACCCGGATCTGAGACCGCTGGCGGCACTGCCGAAACTGACCTCTCTGGCCATGACAGACATGCCGAAAGTGGACCTGACGGCGCTCAGCGCCGTACCCACCCTTCACACCCTGACGGTGGAATCAGCCGAACCGGTCGACCTGACTCCGTTGGCGGGCCTTGCCACTTTGACCAGCGTGACACTCGGGGCTTCCCGTTTCACCGCACGCGAACCGCTCCCTCAGGTCTTCCGGCTCGAGGTCGACGAGTTCCACGACGACACGGACAGGGCGTTCCCCAGACTGAACACGCTCGTGACTCGCAGCCAGCACCGGCGCGCAGGCTCCTGCGTCCAGCTTTCCGAGGTCACCACGTTGGCGTTGCGAGGCCTGCAAGAAGTCGACGCCGCGCCGCTGACCGCCATGCCTCATCTGGACCATCTGAACCTGCGAGGCTCGGAAAACGCCACCGTGATCGACCTCGACGCGCTGGCGGTCTCAAAGCTCAGTCTGAACCGCCCATCCCACCGCGTTCTCGCCGAGCTGCCCTTGATGTCGCGCCTGCGACAGCTCGACCTTCATCGAATGTCGGGCCGAACGCTGGACCGGCTCCCAGAGATCCCACAGCTCCAACGGCTGGAACTCTGGAAGGCGATCGAACCCCCCTTGGCCAAGCTTGTGAACGGCGATCGGATCGCCAGCCTGGTTCTCGGCATGGCGGAGGACGTCGACCTCCGAGGTCTGGCTGCCTTCTCGGCGCTCACCAGCATCGAGATCGCCGACACCTACTCCATCGACATCGAACCTCTCACCCGTTTGCCGAATCTCAGGGACCTGTTCGTCTACCGCGTGAAGCACTTTGATCGGCCCGGACTGAGTCGTCTAAAGGCTCTAAAGAGTCTGCTGCTCGATACAAGGTTGATTCCCCGGCCGGAATGGCTGCCGCAGGATGCCGAGCTCACCCTCTACGGAGACTTCTCGGAGGTGTCGCCCGAAACCCTCGCGACGTTGCCGACTCTTCGCGGTCTCAACGTGGAGACGCTACCGGCCTGCGGCCTGTCGGCATTCGCCTCTGTTCCCACCATCGAATGCCTTGGCCTCAACGGGGTCGCCGGAGTGCGCGTCGAGGATTTCGCTGCGTGGCCCGCTCTGGCCTTTCTCAACCTCATGACCGTACCGGACTTGGATTTTCACGCCCTCCAAGTCCTGCCCGAGCTACGCAGGCTGCGGTTGCATCGCATGGCCTACGTGCCGCTCGACGCCGTGCCCAACCTCGAGCAGTTGGAACTGAGCGAAACCCGGGTCCAGCTGGCCGAACTCACCGTCTTGCCGAGGCTCCGCCGCCTCGTCCTGCGTTCGATGCCGGACTCGGACCTGTCGGTCCTCGCGACGCTCCCCCAGCTCAGGAAGCTCGAACTGCTTCACATGCCGTGGGCGGACCTGAGTCCCTTCCAGGCCCGCCCCGACATCGAGCTGATCGTGCGTTAGCTCCGCCTCAAGCCATCGCTCAGCCGTCGCTCCGCTTCCGGCTCAACGTGAACGTCTCCAGCGGGGCGATCTTCCCGTCCGGCTGCCCCACCACGTAGTACGTCACGTGGATCCGTGTCTCGCCGCCGGCGCAGGTGCCCGGGTCCACGTCGAAGGCGGCGAAGCCGTACGGGTGCTGCTCGTCGCGGACGCCGATCCAGGGTGCGTCCTCGAAGACGTAGGTCGGCGTCTTCTTTCCGCTTGCGCCTACGGCTCCGACGCCCATCAGGACCTTTGCCTTGCTGCCCGCGAAGAACTTCTGGTTGCTGGGGCTGGAGGTGCCGCCGCCGCCGAGGACCATGTGGACGGTGCCCTTCGACGTGTCGATGTGGCTGGTGTCGGTCGCCACCGGGTTGGGGGTCAGGGTCTGGCTGCCGGACACCACGCCGCGGACGGGGTGGGAGCGCTCGTAGTCGTGCTCGTGGCCGCAGACGACCAGGTCGACCTCGTACTTGTCGAACAGCGGGCCCCACTGTTCGCGGATGCCGATGTCGGCGCCGTTGGCGTCGGAGCTGGAGATCATCACCTGGTGCATGCAGACCACGATCCAGTCGATGCCCTGGCTGCGGCGGGCGGCCTTCAGGGTGCGCTCCAGCCAGGCGCGCTGGCGGCCGGCGCTGTAGCCGCTGACGTAGGTGTCGCCGCCGTCCTGGAGCGCCACGTCGTCGTTCTGGAGGACCACGAAGCGGACCGCGCCGACGGTGAAGGCGTACCAGAGGCCTGCGAACTCGGCGTCCTCGCCGTTGGGCGGGAGGGCGAAGCGGGTCTGGAAGGACGAGTAGCCCAGCGGGCCGTTGCCCTTCTCGTTCTCGTGGTTGCCGGCGGCCGGCATCCAGGGGCGGAAGCGGGCCGAGCGGGTGTTGTTCTGGAAGAACGAGTCCCAGGTGCGCAGGCGGTCCGGGTTGATGTTGGCGTAGCACAGGTCGCCGTTGAGGAGGTGGAACAGCGGCGCGACCTGCTCGACGCCGGCCACGATGTCGGACGCCGCCGGGGTGGCGATGGTGGCCGGGACCGAGGTGAAGCCGCCGCCGGTGGCCGGGGCCCAGGTCGTGCCGGGGGTGGCCTGGTCGCCGAAGCTGGTGAAGGTGAAGGGCTTGCGGCCGGACGGCGCGGTGCGGAAGGCGGCCGAGTCCGGCAGGACGCCGTCGTGCATGGCGCTGTAGATGTAGGTCGAGTCTGGACGCAGGCCGCTGATGTGCGCGTGGTGGACGTACACCTCGCGGCCGGAGGCGCCGTCGGTGTAGGTGCGGGTCTCGGCCTGGACGGTGTCGCCGTGGCCGCCGTCGACGGTGCCGAAGCGCACGCGCGGCCGGCGCACCGAGGCGGTGGTGGTCCAGGACGCGTACATCTCGCGCGCCGGGTCCGCGCCGAAGGTCAGGTGCAGGCCGTCGACCGGCGGGGCGCCGAGCGCGCCGGGGGTCGTGAGCAGGAGCGGCGACGCGGCCTGGGCCGGGGCGGACGAAGCCGGGGCGGACGGTGCGGGGGCCGGGGCGGACGGGGCCTCCGCGGCGGCGGCCGGCGAGGCCACCAGCGGCGTGGCGGCGAGCGCGACGCCGGCGGTGCCGGCGGCGAGCAGAGCGGTACGACGGTCGACGGGCATCCGATCGGTCATGCCGGGGACGCTAGCCAGAGGCCTGACCCCGCTGGGTGAACACGCGGTGAGCACCGGACGAAGTTTGATCTGAAGGCGTACTGTGCGATCACGCGTGCGGCGGCGGCCCCGCCCAGCCGAGCGTCGCACCCGCCACGCTGCCGGGGAAACGCACCCGCGTCAGGGTCCCGGCAGCGCTCGGACCGCGCAGCAGAAGATCGTCGACGTCTGACAGCGTCGGGTCGGCGACCGCCAGTCCGACCGCCGGATCGAGGCGGCCGAACGCGTCCAGCGCGTGCCCCACCCCGGCCAGGCTCACCTCGACCGCCAGCCCGCCGCCGCGCCGCAGCGCCTCGATCGCCCCGGCGGCCGCGAGCCAGCCGGCGCCGTGGTCCAGCACCTGCGCGGGCAGCGGCACGGGACGCTCGGAACCCGCCGCGCGCATCCCCTCCTCCGCGATCCCGACCGCCATCTGCACCAGCGAGTCGAAGCCGCGCCGGCCGCCCCACGGACCGTCGGGACCGTAGGCGGAGATCGAGACGTGGACCAGGTTCGGCTTGACGGCGGCCAGGTCGGCCGGACCCAGGCCGAGCCCCGCCAGTGCACCGGGCCGATAGGACTGCAGCACGATGTCGGCCTCGCGGACGAGGTCGAGGAACGCCTCCCGGCCCGCGTCGCTGCGCAGGTCGAGGAACCGCAACGCCTTGCCGACGTTGAGATCCAGGTCGAGGCCGCGGATGGTGGGCAGCAGGGGCGAACGGACCATGGTGACGTCGGCGCCGTAGCCGGCCAGCACGCGCCCGGCGTTCGGACCGGCGATGATCCGGGTCAGGTCGAGGACGCGGATACCGGACAGCGGCCGGGTGGCGGAGCCGGCAGCCAAGCCGGCAGCTCGCTCACCAACCAGCCTGCCAACCGAACCAGCGCCCCAGCCGGGAGCCGGCTCGCCAGCCGAACCGCCAAACGATTCGTCAGCCAGCCGCGCAGCTGATCCAGCCGCTGAGTCACCAACCGCCTCCGCCCCGCTCTCCGCACCAACACCGGCACCAGCACGACCCCCGCCCCCGGACCGCCCCGCCTGCCCACCGAAAACCCCGCCCCCGGCCAAAGCCCCCATCGCGACCACCGGCCGCCCGCCCACCGCCGCACTCTGCGGATGCGCCACCCACTCCGCCCGCGTCCGCATCGCCGCCGCGACCCCGCCGGCGTCGGCGATCGCGTCCTCCAGCTCGAAGCGCCCGCGTCGGCGGACCGCGGCCTCGACCGCCGCGCGCTCCTGCGGGACGCCGAGGACCCGGCACGCGATCTCGGCGTGGTGCTCGAAGTTGCAGTGCAGCCGCACCCAGCCGTCGGCCGCCTCGTAGTCCCCCGACAGCGGGGCCCACTCGAACGCGGCCTCGCCGTCCACGCGCAGATACCGCTCGCTCCGAAAGGCGATGGCCGCCTCCCGCACGCCGACCCGCACCTGCGGCGCCGCCGGCAGGCCGTTGCGCGTCGCGAAGAACGCCGCCGCCTGCGTGTGCGCGGCGGACACCGCCCACGCCGCGAACTCCCCCACCCGGAACACCGATGGCAGACCGAGATCATCCATGCTCAGCACAGTAGCCACGGCCCACGCACCACGCCCTCGCGAGCCGCTGTCAGATGCGTCACGGAATCACCGGCCTCCCGCGCCGCACGGCCCCGGGGGCCGATAGCCGTCGGCGAAGGGCAGCGGCTGCGACAGTCCGGCGACGACTGCGCCGAGCTTGTCCGCGGTGAAGGGGAACGGTTCCGTCGGCTTGGCCGCCGGCGCCCCGGCGGGAGGCGTCACGACCGATTCGTCTTCGGCCATCACGATGACCTGACGCTGGTCGGTGAACGTCCGGACCGCCTTCACCTCGTGCCCTCCGGCGGCCGAGGCCATCTGGACCACGGAACCGTCGTCGGCCATCGTCTCCTTGAAGACCGGCCCCCAGCCCGCGCCCGGCAGGAACTGCCCGACCTGTCCGCTGGACGCCGCTATGAGTACCGTGACGTGCACCCACGGCGACGTGTCGCTGCCGTTGCGCGGGCCGACGCCCTTGCCGTCCGCGGTCCAGGCTTCCTCGAAGCCGTAGGCGTCCAGGACGTGTGCCGTGACGTCGCACTGGCCGCCACCGGACTGCAGGAAATAGTCCACATCGCGCTTGTTGCCGCCGGCATTGAGGTGGTTCCCCCGGGGGTCGAGTTCGTCGTAGATCTTGCCGATGGCCGCGTTCGCGAGTTTCGCGTCCCGCGCCGCGGGACTCGAGTCCGAGGCGGGTGACGCCGCGCGGCCGACGCCGATCGCCGTCGCGGCCACGGCCACCGCCGCGACCGAGGCGGTACCCGCCAAAGCCGCGCCCACCCGCCGACGCCGGACCCGCCGACGCCCGCCGAGCACCAGGTCCTCGGCCGTGAAACCCAGCCGCGGCCGGTCCCCGGCACCGGTCACGGTACGCGCGAACACCTCGCGGGCCTCGGCCCCGCTCTCGTCGGCCCCGCTCTCGGTGGCACCGTTCCCATCGGCATCGCCGACCGGCCCGGCCCCGTACCCCCCGACCCTGTACTCCCCGACCCCGTACCCCTCGGCCTCGTACCCCTCGGCCCCGAAGTCGTCTCGATCATCGAACCCTGCCATCACCGCTCCTTCTCCACGCGGCCGGAGGCCGTCGCCTGCTGGTCGAGGAGGATCCCGCGCAGGGTGGCCAACCCTCGCGCGGTCTGCGAACGGACGGTGCCGGGTGAACACCCGAGCAACTCAGCGGTCTGCTCGACGGAAAGGTCCTCCCAGAACCGGAGGACCAATGTGGCTCGTTGGCGCGGCGCCAGAAGCGCCAAGGCTCGAAGAGCGGCGTCCCGCTCCCCTATGTCCGGACCGTCATCAGCCGCCGATTCCGGCACCGTCGCCACCACGCGCTCGCGCCGCCATCCGCGGCGCTTCTCGTCGATGACGCAGCGCACCAGGACGCGGCGCACGTACGCGTCGCGGTTCTCGGCGCGCTCGACCCGGTGCCAGGCCACGTACAGCTTCAGCAAAGCGGTCTGCACCACGTCCTCGGCCTGATGCGCGTCGCCGCACATCAGGAACGCGGTGTGCCACAGCGCGTGGGAACGCGCCGTGACGTATCGCTTGTACTCCGCTTCAGCGGAATCTCGCATCGTCCGTCCTCCCCTTCAGAAGGTAGGACGGAACGACTCACCCCCGGCGCTGCATCACTGCCCGGAGGCGAGTTCCCGCGACCGGTCCCGGGCGGCCTCCAGCGCGGCGATCATCGCCGCGCGCACTCCGTGGTCCTCCATGGTGCGGATGGCGGAGATGGTGGTGCCGGCCGGGGAGGTGACCGCCTCGCGGAGCTTCACCGGGTGCTCGCCGGAGTCCCGCAGCATGACCGCGGCGCCGATCGCGGCCTGCACGATCAGGTCGTGCGCGGCGGCCCGCGGCAGGCCGAGCAGGATGCCGGCGTCGGTCATGGCCTCGACCAGGTAGTAGAAGTACGCCGGACCGGAGCCGGACAGCGCCGTCACCGCGTCCTGCTGGGCCTCCGGGACCCGGATCGTCTTGCCGACCGGGGAGAAGATCTCCTCGGTGCGGACCAGGTGCTCCTCGGTGGCGTGCGCGCCGGCCGAGATCGCGGACATGGCCTCGTCGACCAGGACCGGGGTGTTGGTCATGACGCGGACCACCGGGATGCCCTCGGCCAGCCGCGAGGCGATGAAGTGGGTGGTGATGCCGGCGGCGCCGGTGATCACCAGCCGGCCGGCCGGGACGTGCGGGGCCAGTTCCTCCAGCAGCGCGGCCATGTCCTGCGGCTTGACCATCAGGATGAGGGTGTCGGCCTTCGCGGCCGCCTCGGCGTTGCTCACCACCTCGACGCCGTACGTGGCGTGCAGGGCCGCCCCGCGCTCCGGGCGCCGGGCCGTCACCAGCACCTCGCCGGGCCGTTTGCCGGCCCGCAGGAGGCCGGAGACCAGAGCCTCGCCGATCTTTCCGGTGCCGAGGACGGCGACGCGCTGGGTCATGGGGTCCGGTCTCCTCACATCCGCCACAAAGGCTCAGTCTTTCGAGAGCAGCGACCGGGCGAAGAAGCCGAGGTTCGCGGGGCGCTCCGCCAATCGTCGCATGAGGTAGCCGTACCACTCGCTCCCGTACGGCACGTACACCCGCATGCGTTCGCCGGCGGAGGCCAGGCGCTTCTGCTCGTGCGGCCGGACGCCGAAGAGCATCTGGAACTCGTAGCTGCCGATGCCGCGGCCGTTGCGGACGGCCAGCGCGCCGCCTATCTCGATCAGGCGCGGGTCGTGGGTGGCCAGCATCGGGTAGCCCTCGCCGGCCATCAGGGTGCGCATGCAGCGGACGAAGGACAGGTCGACTTCCTGCGTGTCCTGGTAGGCGACCGACTCCGGCTCGCGGTAGGCGCCCTTGCACAGCCGGACGCGGGATCCCGTGGTCGCGAAGTCCTTGCAGTCCGCCTCGGTGCGCCGCAGGTAGGCCTGCAGGCACAGGCCCGCCCACGGATAGTCCCGCCGCAGCTCGGAGACTATCTTCAGGGTCGAGTCGGTGGTGGTGTGGTCCTCGGCGTCGAAGGTCACCGTGGTGCCGGCCCGCTGCGCGCCCTCGCAGATGGCGTGCGCGTGTTCGAGGGCTATCTTCTCGCCGTCGTTGCTCAGCGACTGGCCGATGGCCGAGAGTTTCACCGACACCTCGGCGTGCGGGGTCAGCCCGGCCGCCGCCAGCCGCTCCAGCAGCAGCAGGTACGCCTCCTTGACCAGAATCGCCTGGTTGGCGTCGGTGGTGTCCTCGCCCAGATGGTCCATCGTGGCCAGCAGGCCGTCCTCGATCAGCGCGTCGGCCACGGCCACCGCGTCGTCGGTGGCGGGACCGGCGACGTAGCGCTTCACCACCTGGCGCGAGCCCGGCGAGCGCTCGACCAGGGCGCGGGTGCGATCACTGCCCGCCGCCGCCAGCAAGGTCCGACGCAACACCGCGGTGCCTCCTCGAGGAGTGTGGAGCCCAGTGGGGCAAGCCTAGGACTACTTCGGGGACGGGGCCGGGCCGGTGAGCCGCGCGGGGTACCCGGGGCCGCTCAAGGCGCCGCGAGGCCGCGCCGAGCCTGCCCCGTGCCCGCCCCGAGGCCTTCCCCGAGCCCGCGCGGTACCAGCCGGCGGCCGCCTAAGGCCGCCGCACCACCCCGAGCCACGCCGAGTACTCCTCGACGACCATCCCGTCCGGGAAGTGGCTCAGCAGGAACGCCCGTTCCCGGTCCAGGAACGCGGCCAGCCGCTCCGGCTCCACGTCGCTGACGTACGACCGCGACATGACGTTGGTGATCCGGTGCTCCAGCGGCACCGTCCGGGACCACGGCGTCTCGACCACGTGCACCGGCAGGCCGGCGAACCGGCCTCCGAGCTCGATCCGCGGCTCCTGGTCCAGGGCCGTGCTGTCGTTGCCGTAGTCGGGCTCGCCGCCGATCAGCTCCCTGATCCGGTCGTTGTAGCCCAGCCGCCAGGGCGCGTCGGCCAACGGCATGTTCCAGAAGCAGGCCAGCGCGCCGCCCGGCTTCAGGACCCTGATGACCTCCGGGACCGCCAGCTCCGGGTCCACCCAGTGCCAGGCCTGGGCGAAGGTCACGAAGTCGACCGAGGCCGCGCGCAGCGGCAGGGCGTTGGCGCTGCCCATCACCGCGCCGACCCCCGGGGACTGCGAGACCAGCTGGCGCAGCATCGGCTCGGAGAGCTCGACCGCGGTCACCGCCGCGCCGCGCTCGTGCAGTTGCCGGGAGGAGATCCCGGTCCCGGCGCCCACGTCGGCGACCCGGGCGCCGGACAGCGCGTGCCCGGAGAGCTCCTGCAGCGCGTCGAAGAGCGCGTCGGGATAGGTCGGGCGGGACTTGGCGTACGCGGACGCCAGGGTGTCGAACTTCGATGACTCGGCCAACGCATCTCCCCTGTGTGCTTGTGCTACTCCGAGACCGGCAAGGCGCGCGGCTCTTCCCTCACCCGGGCCAGCGCGCGGCGGGCGAAGACCAGGGAGTCACGCAGGTCCTCCTCGCGCTGGAGGTCGCTCTCCGCGCGCCGGGTGCTCACCTCGAGGATGACGGCGCCGGCCAGGCCGCGCCGGGCGATGCGCTCCAGGATCTCCTGGCAGGGCTGGGTGCCGCGGCCGGGGACCAGGTGCTCGTCCTTGTTCTGCCCGGAGCCGTCGGCGAGGTGCAGGTGGACCAGCTTGTCGCCCATGCGCTCGTACATCGCCAGGGCGTCGTTGCGGGCGGTCGCGGTGTGCGACAGGTCCAGGACATAGTGCTCGTAGCCGGTCTCGGTGGGGTCCCAGCCCGGGAAGTACGCCTCGCCCTCGCGTTCCACGCGCGGCAGCTTGATGCGCGGCAGGCGCCCGAAGATGTCGGGGGTGGAGGCGCGCCAGGGGTACATGTTCTCCACCGCGAAGCGGACCTCCGACTCCTGATTCAGCTGCCTGATGCCCTCGGCGAACTCCTCGGCGTAGGGCTGCTGCCAGCGGAACGGCGGGTGCACCACGACGACCTTGGCGCCGACCCGCTCGGCGGCCTCGCGGGACTTCTTCAGCTTCTCCCACGGGTCCGAGCCCCAGACCCGCTTCAGGTTCAGCCAGAACAGCGTCGGGGCGTGGATCGACAGCACCGGGACCTGGTACTCGTCGACGTACTCCAGGATCTTGTCCGGGTGCTGGCTCGCCGGGTCGATCGAGACCATGACCTCCACGCCGTCGTAGCCGAGCCGGTTGGCCACGTCGAAGGCGTAGCGGGTGGGCTCGGGGTAGACCGAGGACGTCGACAGGCCCACTTTCGGTGTGGTGACCTGCTCCGTCGTCCCGGCGCGGTCGGTCACGAAGGTCACGCCGCTCAGCTTACAAGGGTGTCCAGCCGCCGAAGGATCACGCCTTCGCGCAGCGCCCACGGGCACAGGTCGGCGACCTCCACGTTGAACAGGTCGAACGCGGCGTCGGCGACCACGGCGCCGGCCAGCAGCTGCTCGGCCCGGCCGGTGGAGACCCCGGGGAGCCCGGCGCGCTGGGCGGTCGACATCTGCGACAGCCGCGGCACCCACTCGGTCAGGTCCCGGGCGCGCAGCGAGCGCGGGGCGTACAGGCCCTGCGCCGAGGGCGCGGCCCCGGCGATCCGGGCCAGCTGCCGGAAAGTCTTGGAGGTGATCACCACCCGGTCCGGACGGCCGGCCCGGGCCACCCGGGAGACCCCCTTGGCGATCTCGTGCCGCACGTACCGGCGCAGCTCCCGGATCTGCTCCGGGCCGGGCGGGTCGCCCTTGAGGCGGTCGTGGGTCAGCCGCGAGGCGCCCAGCGGCAGGGACTCCATCACGTCCGGCAGCTCGTCCAGGCCGACCGCGATCTCCAGCGAGCCGCCGCCGATGTCCAGCACCAGCAGCCGGCCGGCGGACCAGCCGAACCAGCGGCGCACGGCCAGGAAGGTCAGCTTCGCCTCGTCCGGGCCGGGCAGCACCTCCAGCTTGACCCCGGTCTCCTCGCGGACCTTGGCCAGCACCTCGTCGCCGTTGGCGGCCTCGCGCACCGCGGAGGTCGCGAAGGCGAGCATCTCCTCGGAGCCCTTGTCCTCGGCGATGCGCAGCGCGTTCGCGACGACGTAGCAAAGGCGCTCGATACCGCTGGGGACGATGGCCCCCTGCTCGTCCGTGAGCTGGGAAAGGTGCAGCTCGACCTTGTGCGAGAACGCCGGGATCGGGTGGGCACCGGCGTGCGCGTCCAGCAACAGCAAGTGGACCGTGTTCGATCCGACGTCCAACACTCCAAGGCGCATATCGCGATACGTTACCCGGCCTCCCACGGCCAAGCGCGCCGACCGCATAGGCTTGCCCGGTGCCTGAAGTACCGCTCGACTTCCCCCGCGAATGGGTGGAGTTCACCGACCCCGACAACGCCGCCCAGCTCTACCGGGCCGACCTGACCTGGCTGTGCTCGCGCTGGACCTGCATCTGGGGCGCGGGCTGCGGCGGCATCCGCCCCGGCCGGGCCTCCGACGGCTGCTGCACCCTCGGTGCGCACTACTCGGACAAAGCCGACAGAAAGCGCGTCGAGAAGGCCGCCGAGCGGCTCACCGACGAGACCTGGCAGTTCCGCTCGGTGGGTCAGGAACTCGGAATCACTCAGAAGGATGAGGACGGCGACAAGCAGACGCGGGTCGTCGAGGGGGCCTGCGTCTTCCTGAACCGTCCCGGCTTCGCCGGCGGCGAGGGCTGCGCGCTGCACGCGCTGGCGCTGCGCGAGGACGTGCATCCGCTGACCACCAAGCCGGACGTCTGCTGGCAGCTGCCAGTGCGCCGGTCGTACGACCGCGTCGAGCGGCCGGACGGCACCGAGGTGCTCGTCGTCTCGATCGGCGAGTACGACCGGCGCGGCTGGGGCGGCGGCGGCCACGACCTGAACTGGTGGTGCACCGGGGCGACCGAGGCGCACGTGGGGCGCGAGCCCGTCTACGTGTCCTACGGCCCGGAGCTGACCGAGATGATGGGCGAGAAGGCCTACGAGGTGCTGGTGGGGATGTGCGAGGCCCGGGACGCCGCCCGGGTCCTGGTCGCCCCGCACCCCGCCGACCCGGCCTGATCCGACCCGACCCGACCCGCACGACCGAACCACCGGAGTCCGCCCCAGGGGCTGGATTCCGGTGGTTTTCTCACGGGTTCTCCACGAATCAAAGCATTGCCACACCCCACTGCCTGCCCTAGTTTGCGCACCATGCGCAGAGCCCACAAAACGGCGGTCGCGGCAACGGCGCTGTTGACCGCCCTGGCCACCTCAGCGTCCTTCGCGAGCGCCAGCCCCGGCCCGGTACAACGGGTCTCCCCGACGAACCCGGTGGCGGCCTGTACCGCGGGCGCGGCCTCCGGCACCCTGTATCCGAACAGCACCACCGAGCCCTTCGTCGCCGTCGACCCGCGCCAGCCCCGGCGCGCGATCGTCACCTGGCAGCAGGACCGCTGGAGCGACGGCGGCTCGCACTCCGGCGGCTACGCCTGGACCTCCGACGGCCGGCACTACACCGAGGGCACGCTGCCGTTCGGCCAGTGCTCCGGGGCCAACGACTACCACCGGATCTCCGACCTGTGGGTCAGCTTCGGTCCGGACGGCGTCGCCTACAGCAGCGCCCTGCAGTTCGACGAGAACACGCCGCGCTCCGGCGTCGGCGCCGCGACCTCCTTCGACGGCGGCGCGACGTGGAAGTACGCGCAGCCGGTCATCGCCGACAACGACCCGGACTTCGGTGACGACAAGAACTCCGTCACCGCCGACCAGCTGCATCCCGGCGTCGCATACCAGGTGTGGGACCGGCTGGACAATTCCAACAACAGCTTCACCGGACCGGCGATGATCTCCGTCACCCACGACCACGGCAAGACCTGGTCGGCCCCGGCGAAGCTGGTCGACACCGCGGCGGTCGCGCCGTTCACCCAGACCATCGGCAACATCGTGGTCGAGGAGCCGAACGGCACGCTCCACGACTTCTTCAACATGACCGAGTACACCGACGCGACCGGGAACACCCCGATCGGCTCGACGTACTCCATGGCCACCTCCACCGACGAGGGCGCCACATGGTCCGCGCCGACGCCGGTGGCCACCGACTCCTCGGTGGCCGAGGTGGACCCGAACGACCCGAACAAGGGTCTGCGGGCCGGCGGCGGCCTGGAGGCCGTCGCGGTGAACCCGGTGACCGGCCGGATCTGGATGACGTATGAGGGCTCGGACTTCAGCGCCGGCAAATACGACCAGGTCGAGTTGGTGTCCTCCGGGGACGACGGCCGGACGTGGTCGGCGCCGACCCTGGTGAGCAGGCCCGGCGTGCCGGCCTTCACCCCGGTGGTCTCGGTGGACGCGCTGGGGACGGTCAGCCTGTCGTACTACGACCTGCGCTACCTGCCGGCCGGCGACACCACGACGCTGCCGACCGCGCGGTTCCTGAAGGTCCTGCCGTTCGGCGATCCGCGGCTGGCCACCGAGCGGCAGCTGACCCCGGCCTTCGACTGGCTGCTGGCGCCGAACGCCGGCGGGTACATGCTCGGGGACTACGAGGGCATGGCGGCGGCCGGTCCGCTCGGGGAGCAGAACGTGTTCGTGGCTTCGTTGAACGCGCCTCAGCACGCCACCGACGTGTACAGCGGGGTGTTCGTCGGACCGTTCTCCGCAGCCGGGAACAGCGGCGCGACGGCCACGGCACGTACCGTGCTGCCGTCGCACGCGGTGCGGTCGCTGAATCGGTAGCGGACAGCGGAAGGCGCCCGACGGGCTGGGACACGTCGAGCGCCTTCCGTGGCTCCGGCACGGCGGGGGCCGGAGCGGCTTGGGGCCGTCGTCAGTGACGGCGCTTGGTGGGTTTGCCGGGCCCAGAGCTCGGGGCGCTTGAAGACGCCGGAGAACTCGAAGAGGCCGAGGAGCCCGAGGACCCCGGCGTACTCGGCGAGCTGGGGCCGCGCGACGGCCCGCCGCCCGACGAGCTCGGGCTGCCCGGGCTGCTCGGGCTACCCGGGCTACCCGGACTGCTCGCGCTGCCGCTCGACGCCCCGCTGCCGCTCACGCTCGACGGCGAGCTGTGCGGCGTGCTCGGGGTGCTGACCGGGCTGGTCGGCGTGCCCGAGGGCGTGCCGCTCGGCGACGAGGACGGCGGTGAGGACGGCGAGGACGGCGTCGTGGGGCCGCTGGACGGGGACGTGCTCGGCGTGCTGCTCGGACCGCCGCCGGAGCCGCCGACGCCGTTGATCGAGACCATCTGGCCGCTCGGGTCGAAGCGCACGTGCGCGGTCCACGCGCCGCCGGGCTCGGCCGCGGAGTCCACCAGGACGTGGATCGAGGTCTGGCCACCGCCGGCGACCATGCCGGAGGTGGCGCTGAGGCTGAGCCAGGGCTCGTCGGGGCTCGCGGTCCAGCTGACCGGCGAGGTGCCGGAGTTCCAGAGGGTGACGACGACGTCGCTCGGGTCGTTCGAGCGCTGCGTCACGCTGATGTGCAGCTCTCCGTCCCCGCTCGGGTCCTGCGACGGGGAGTCGCCGCTCTGCGACGGCAGCGGGTTCACCGGGCCGTTGAACGGCAGGCTGGCGCCGACCGTGCTGGGCGCCGAGGAGGAGGGCGTCGTCGGCAGCACCGCCGCGACCACCTGCGCGGTCACGGTGTCGCCGCCGGGAAGCCCGGCGGAGTGCACCTTGCCGGCGACCGGCAGCGCGGGCCCGGCGGCGTCCGAGGTGGAGCTGGGGCGCGGGTAGTCCGGCGTCTGCGAGGCGTTGCCCCCGGTGTCCGGCGGCGTGAACAGCGTCTTGTTGCCGCTCGGCGAGGACGGCACGAAGAGCACGAACGCCGTCACCCCGGCCGCGCCGACGCCGCTGAGCACGGCGGAGCTGGCGATCGCGGACTTCACGCCGGACTTCCGCCTGCGCTGCTCCGGCGAGGTGCCGACGGGGCGCGCGAAGACCCGCGTGGCGTCCCGGTCTCTGTCTCGGTCCCGGTCCCTGTCCCGCGGCACCCGCCGACCGGGCACCATGCCCAGCGGCATGACGGAGGTCGGCATGACCCCGACCGGCGCGGTCGGCGCGGCCTGCCCGACCGATGCGGCCTGCCCGACCGACGCGGCCGAGGCGACCGACGCGGCCGGTGCGATCGGTGGCACCTGCGCACCGGCGTTCCCGGCGGCCATCGCGGCCGCCACGCTTGCCGCGGCCTCATAGGCGTCGCCGACCGGCGCGGCGCCGCGCCGCACGTCCTCGACGCCCCGCCGCCGGCCCTCGACGGCGGCGGCCACGGAGTTGCGCGGGACCGGGCCGCGGGAGGGCACGGGGCGGGCCGGGCGGACGTCCTCGAAGACGCCGGCCGTGATCAGGGTGTCCTCGAGAGAGGAAGAGCGGCGCGGACCGAAGGACGCGTCGAGGTCTTCGGGACGCAGGGCCCCCCGGTCTTCGCCGCGGTTCTCAGCAGGGTCTTCGGCACGGTCTTCAGCAAGGTCGTCGGACCGGTCTTCGGAGCGCAGCGCCGCGAGGACTTCGGTCGAGGAATTCGCGGTGAACGACTCCTCGGCGTGCGATCCCGCGCCGCGCCTGCTCTCATCGCGCGGCAGAGCTGTCACCAGTCCTCCGAGCGGGTCGCCGTCCGCAGCACCGCCCCGTCGCTGCGGCTCGGCCGGCGCCGCCAGTCCCCGGCGCGGCGCGATCGGGCCCTCGTCGGGCTCCGCCGAGGCCTCCGCCGCCCGGCGCAGCCACCGGCGCCGGTCGCCTCCCGTGCTCATGGCGCTCAGAGCAGAATCATCGAAACCACTTCCCTCGTTCATCGTGTTCGCCGGTGTCTTCGCGTCCACGGACGCCGACACCGGGGTGCGTAATCGCTCGGGGGCCGAGGCCACCTCGCCCGCCACCGCCTCCGCGGCGGCCGACGACACGCGGCCGGCCAGCAGCGCGCCGAGGCGCCGCTGGCGGCGCTCCACCGGCATCGGCGCGGCGGAGCGCGGGTGCGGCTGCAGCTGCTGCTGCTGCTGGGGCAGCGCGGGCAGCCGCATCGTCGCTATCGCCGGGAACCCGGACCGGTCGAACCGGGTGAGCCGGCCGGCGATCGCGGTCTTCTCGGCCGCCTTCTCCGGGCTGCTGTCCAGCAGGTCGCCGAGGACCCGGTCGCGCAGCTCCTGCGGCGCCGGGACGTGCGGCAGGATCGACGGGGCCTGCGGGGCCCCGATGACCTTGTGCAGGTGGTACTGGCAGCGTGAGCAGGCGTCCACGTGCGCGACCAGCGGCTCCCGGCGCTGGGCCGTGAGCCGGCCGGACCAGCCCTCGGCCAGCGCCGCCAGGTCCGGGCAGTGCGAGCGCGAGGTGCGCAGCAGGGCCAGCGCCGCCAGCGAGCGCTCCAGCTCGTGCCAGGCCTCGGACAGCACCTCGAACGACTCCGCCGCGGGCTTGCCGAGCATCATCCCGACCGCGCGGCTCTCCATCCCGTGGCGGACCGAAAGCTCAAGAACCTCACGGTGCGCCGCACTCAGTCCGTCGGTGTCCGGCCAGTCCAGCGAGGCCAGCTCCGCCGCCAGCAGCGTGCGCTCCAGCTCGGCCATCGCGGCGTCCTTGGGGGCCGGGACCGGCGCCGAGGAGGCCGTCAGGCGCAGGCGCGGCAGCTTGCCGGCGCGGCAGTAGTGCCGGGTGATCGCGTAGAGCCACGGGCGCAGCATCTCGGCGTCCCCGAGGTGCGCCACATGGTGGTCGGCGGCGACGAAGGCGCAGTACACCGCCGAGGACGCGGCCTCGTGGTGGCGCAGGCCGCCCAGGGCGTAGGTGTGCAGACCGTCCGCGTAGGCGTCGTAGGCCGCCGCGCGCCCCCAGCTGTCGGAGACGCTGTCCCGGTTCACCGGGTCCGCGGGATCGCGGGGATCCGTGGCGTTCGAGTCGTGGTCTTTCACACCAGCCGACGTTAGACATGTGCCGGTGCGCTGATCAGAGAATCGGCCCAGGTTGCCACCTTCGAGGGGTTCTGCGACCCGGGCCGTGACCAAACGTCGGTATCACTCGACCGGGCGACTTGCGCGCGCCCGGTCATCCGGTGCGCCGATCGGCGCGGGGGGCTGCCGATCAGCTGGAAGAGCTGGTCGGAGAACTCGTCGATTCGGTGTTGCTCGGCAGGCCGGGACCGGTGGGAAGGGACGTCGACGTCGAGGGCGTCGTGGGCTCGGTCGTGGTCGTCGGCTTCTTGCTCGGCGTGGAGCTGTGCGACGACGGGGTGGTGCGCCGGTAGGTCGACGAGGTGTGGTGCGTCGATCCGCCGGTGTCCGTCTGCCCGCCGCCGCTCGGCGCGCCGCCGTTGTCGGTCGAGGAGCCCGTCGCGGAATCGGTGGCCTGTTGCGTCGGCGCCGAGGTGGAGCCCGCCGAGGACGCCGCGCTGGTGTCCGCGGAGGACGCCGAGGAGGAGGTCGTCGACGTCGTGGCACCGGTCCCGGTCCCGGCCGAGCCGGACTTGCCGCCCCCGCCGCCGACCATCGCCACCGCCACGCCGCCGACCGCCAGCACCACCAGTACGATGCCCGCGATGGGCAGCAGCTTGCGGGCGCCGCCGACGCCGGTCTTGCCGCCGGCCGCCGGGAACCCGGACTCGTCGAAGGCCCCGGCCCGGGCCGCGATGCGCTGGCAGAACGCCGCACCGGCCGGGTCGCGCAGGGTGTCCAGCACGCGGGCGCGCACGCCCGGCGGCACGAAGGCGTGCGGCAGCTCCTCGAACAGCCGCAGCGGCCGCCGGTTCTCGATGTGGTCGGCGCAGGCCTGGTCGGTCTTCACGTGCCGGGAGACCGCGTCCAGCCAGGGCTCGACGGCCTTGCCGTCCAGCCGGTCGAAGCGCTTGCCGAGCTCGGCGATCTCCGCGCAGCGCGGGTCGCCGACCCGGTTGGCCAGCACCGCGGTCAGACCGTTCTCCAGGTCGTCCTGGGCGTCCTGGACGACCTGCCCGATCTGCTCCTCGGACATGTCCATGACCAGCGCCAGGTCGCCGTCCACCATGCGGTGCCGGAAGGCCAGGTCGAGGATCTCCCGGGTCTCCGGCGGCAGCATCGCGTAGACGTCCAGCGCGGCCCGGGCGAACCGGTCGTTGCGGGTGCCCTGCGCGGCGTCGGCGGGGATGTCGTCGGAGACCCCCAGGCGCAGCGCCTCGGCCCGGCTCAGCGCGTAGAGCCAGGCGCCGAGCTCGTCGGGGTTGGCCAGCTCGCGGATCCGGTTGTTGGCGACGATGAACGCGTCACGCAGCGCGTCAGCGGCCAGCTCATGATCGGCGAGCAGGTCGTAACAATATGCATACAAGCGCGCGCCGTATGTGTCGTAGATCTGCCCGATGGCGAGCTGATCCCCCGCGCGCAGCGCCGTCACCATTTCCCGGTCTGTCACGGCCTCAGACGTTAAGCCATTCGAGCGACAACTAGCCAGTGGATCTGGGCATTCGACCAGAGGTTGCCGCCGAAGTCATCCTGGAATCACCCTGTTTATACCGATACCCGTCGGCGGATGGCCGGCGGATGGTCGGCCGCCCGGTGTCGGCGCCGACCGCTACCGTGGCCTCATGCCGACCGCCAACTCCCGCGCCCGGAAGGCCGAACCGGCGGCCACGTACCAGTGCACCGAGTGCGGCACACAGTACGCGAAATGGGTCGGCCGCTGCGGCGAGTGCCAAACCTGGGGCAGCGTTGAGGAACGGGGCGCGGCCAAGTCCGCGCCGAAGACCGTCGCCACCATGCCGACCCAGAAGGCCCGGCCGATCGGCGACGTCGCGGTGGACGACGCGGCCGCGGTCCCGACCGGGGTCAGCGAGCTGGACCGGGTCCTGGGCGGCGGCGTCGTGCCCGGCGCCGTCGTGCTGCTGGCCGGCGAGCCCGGCATCGGCAAGTCGACGCTGCTGCTGGCGGCCGCCGCCGCGTACGCCTCCTCCGGGGCCCGCACCCTGGTGGTCACCGGCGAGGAGTCGGCGGCCCAGGTCCGGCTGCGCGCAGACCGGATCAAGGCCCTGCACCCGAACCTGTTCCTGGCCGCCGAGACCGACCTGGGCTCGGTGCTCGGGCAGATCGAGGCGGTGCAGCCGCGGCTGGTGATCGTGGACTCGGTGCAGACCATCGCCTCGGCCGCGGTGGACGGCACCCCCGGCGGCGTGACGCAGGTCCGGGAGGTGGCGGCCTCGCTGATCCGGGACGCCAAGGACCGCAACATGGCGTGCGTGCTGGTCGGGCACGTCACCAAGGACGGCAGCATCGCCGGCCCGCGCATCCTGGAGCACCTGGTCGACGTGGTCCTGCAGTTCGAGGGCGACCGGGCCTCCTCGCTGCGCCTGATCCGGGCCGTGAAGAACCGCTACGGCGCCAGCGACGAGATCGGCTGCTTCGAGATGCACGACACCGGCATCCGCGGCCTGTCCGACCCCTCGGGCCTGTTCCTGTCCCGGCGGCCGGTCCCGGTCCCGGGCACCTGCGTCACCGTCACCCTGGAAGGCCGGCGGCCGCTGGTCGCCGAGGTGCAGGCGCTGGTCACCAAGACCAGCGCGCCGACCCCGCGCCGGGCCTCCTCGGGCCTGGACACCAACCGGGTGGCGATGATCCTGGCCGTGCTCCAGCAGCGCGGCGGCATCGCCGGGCTGGCGAGCTCGGAGATCTACAGCGCGACCGTCGGCGGCGTGCGGCTCACCGAGCCGGCCGCGGACCTGGCGCTGCTGCTGGCCCTGGCCTCGGCGACGGTGAACGAGCCGGTCGGCGAGGGCGTGGTGGCGATCGGCGAGGTGGGGCTGGCCGGCGAGGTGCGGCCGGTGACCGGGGTGCGGCGGCGGCTGACCGAGGCCGCGCGGCTGGGCTTCAAGACCGCGCTGGTCCCGCCGGATCCGGACGGCAAGGACTACGGAGGGAACCTTGCGGGGCTGTCGATCGTCGAAGTGGGCGACGTCCGGGCAGCGCTTCACGCCGTGGCGACGGGCGCGCGCCGGTAAGGTTGAGTCACTACGACCGTTTGATTCCCGCCCTCAGGGGAGATCAGGATCGGAATCGCGCGGCGCGTGGGGGCTGGGCATCGCGAATGAGGAGCACGAGAGCAGGATGGGAATCGCACAGTGACAGGTGAGGCCTCCGAACGCGCCGCCCTGTCGGCGATCCTGTCGAGCGTCGCGCCGGGCACGGTCCTGCGCGACGGTCTGGAGCGCATCCTGCGCGGCAACACCGGCGGCCTGGTGGTCTTCGGCTTCGACAAGCTGGTCGACGAGATGGCCACCGGCGGCTTCGTGCTCGACGTCGAGTTCTCCCCGCAGCGGCTGCGCGAGCTGTGCAAGATGGACGGCGCCGTGGTGGTCTCCACCGACGGCAGCCGCATCGTGCGGGCCGGGGTGCAGCTGGTCCCGGACCCGGCGATCCCGACCGCGGAGACCGGCACCCGGCACCGCACCGCCGACCGCGTCGCCAAGCAGACCGGCTTCCCGGTGCTGTCGGTCTCCCAGTCGATGCGCATCATCGCGCTCTACCTGGGCAGCCAGCGCGTGGTCCTGGAGGACTCCGGCGCGATCCTGTCCAAGGCGAACCAGGCGCTGGCCACGCTGGAGCGCTACAAGCTGCGGCTGGACGAGGTCACCGGCACGCTGTCGGCGCTGGAGATCGAGGACCTGGTGACGGTCCGCGACGTGGCGGCGGTCGCGCAGCGGCTGGAGATGGTGACCCGCATCGCCGACGAGGTGGCCGGCTACGTGGTGCAGCTGGGTGTGGACGGCCGGCTGCTGTCGCTCCAGCTCGACGAGCTGATGGCCGGCGTGGACCCGGACCGCGATCTGATCGCCCGCGACTACCTGCCCGAGCGCACCGGCAAGAAGGCACGCAGCGTGGCCGACGTCTCGGAGGAATTGGGCGCCCTGGACCGCACGGCGCTGCTGGATCTGCTGCAGACGGCCAAGGCGATGGGCTTCAGCGGCGGCGTCGAGGTGCTGGAGTCGGCGGTGTCGCCGCGCGGGTACCGGCTGCTGGCCAAGGTGCCGCGGCTGCCCGGCACGGTCATCGACCGGCTGGTGGAGCACTTCGGCGGCCTGCAGAAGCTGCTCGCGGCGTCGATCGACGACCTGCAGCGGGTCGAGGGCGTCGGGGAGACCCGGGCCCGGTCGGTGCGCGAGGGGCTGTCGCGGCTGGCGGAGTCGTCGATCCTTGAGCGGTACGTGTAGGGACCGCGGGAGCGCCTTCCGCCTGGCCGCTTGACCCTCTCAAGGCCGGCCTCCGGGTCTCAGCTCAGCCGAAGAACTCGATCAGCGTCGGCGCCAGCGCCTGCGGGTGCTGAAGCACGCCGTGGTCCTCGCCGGGCAGCACGGCCAGCCGTGCGCCGGGCACGGACTCGGCCACCACCTTCGCGCCGGCCGCCAGGTTGGGCGACGTCCGGTCGCCGTAGACGGCCAGCACCGGCATCGTCAGCGTGCCCAGCCGGTCCCGGTCGACGAGCTCCGAGGGCCGGGAGAAGCCCACGTCGTAAGGCAGCGTCAGGGCGTTGCCGAGGAAGAAGGCCCACACCGGGCCGTGCTTCATGCCCGACACGATCTCCGGCGGCAGGCCGATGGCCTCGGCCAGGAACAGGCTCGCGGCGCCGTCCCGGTCGCCCTTCTCGGCCAGCGCGGTGAGCCGGTCCAGCAGATCGGCCGGTGGGTGCGGCAGGTCCGGGTCGGCGCGGAAGGGCGACTCGTAGATGGCCACCGAGTCGGCCGGCAGGCCGCGCATCGCGCCTTCCAGGACCAGGATCGCCCCGGAAGAATGGCCGAACAGGTGCGCGTGCCCGCCGGCGTGCTCGAGGACGGCCGCGAGGTCGTCGAGCTCGTTCGCGGGGTCGAAGTCCCCGCCGGCCTCGCGCGCCTTGTCGGTGCTCTCGGCGCGGCCACGGCGGTCGTAGGTGAGGACGGTGTAGTTCGACGCCAGCTCGGCGGCCAGGCCGGCGACCGTGCTGCGGTCGTTGAAGGCGCCGCCGACGAGGATCACGGCGGGGCCCTCGCCGACGCGGTCCACGGCCAGCGTGCTGCCGTCGCGGGAGGTGATGTGCTCGGTCATGGCATCTCCTGGGGAGTGAGCTCTTGGTTGCGTCACCCGGTTGTCGGAGCCGACCCCGCATTCTCTACACGGCTCGCCGAATTCTTCTCGGCGAGCCGTGGACTCGCTGGTTAGCTGCCGGTCTTCAGCTCGAAGCTCTTCGGCTGGCTCTGCGCGGCCGGGGCGTTCGAGCCGCTGCCGGGTCCCAGGCTCACCACGCCGAAGTACATGCCGAGCTTGGCCGAGGAGCTGCCGGCGGTGCAGCCCTGGGAGGAGCGGGTGCGGTTCCAGCTGAACGTGATCGTCTGGACCCCGCCGGGGGCGATGCCGCGCAGGTCCTTGCCGCCGGTCGCGCAGTCCGCCGAGGACCAGACGTGGTCCGGGCCGGAGTAGACGTTCAGGACCAGCGACTTCGGGCTGACGTCGACGTCGCAGTCGGCGGTGCCCTTGTTGACCACGGCGACGGTGAACTGCGGGTCCACGCCGTTGGCGTAGGCCGGGGACTGCGAGGTCAGGCTCAGGCTGAGCTGGCAGCCGGGGCCGCTGGTGGAGCCGCCGGTGCCGCCCGTGCCGCCGGTTCCCCCGGTTCCCCCGGTGCTGTTCGCGCCGCCGTTGACGCCGCCGGCGGCGCCGTTGCTGCCGCCGTTGGTGCCGCCGGACCCCGAAGCCGAGCCGCTGGCCCCGCCGGCGCTGCCGGAGGGCACGCTCCCGTTGGCCGAGGACGGGCCGCCGGACGCCCCGCCGCTGGCTGCGGTCTGCGAACCGCTCGCGGTCGGGACCGAGGACTGCGACGCGGTCGGACTGCCCGTACCGTCCCCGGCGGACTGCTTCTTCTTGGAGCCCGACCCCGAGCACGCGTAGAGGACCAGCGCCAACACCGCGACGACGGCCAGCACAACTAAAACGCGCCGCCGCCAATAGACGGCGGGCGCGAGAGATCCGACGGGATTTCGAAGCGAACCCACGAGGGGTCACTCTACGGGGCCGGTGCCGCGGTGTGCGGCGCGCCTCGCCGTACGATCGTCAGATGGCGGAAAGAACGACCACGCGCAGCATCGACCGCACCGACCTCGCAGCCTTCGAACAAGGAGCTGAACTGGTCGAACGGGTCGTCGACTGGTTCCGGGCCGAGGCCCGCGACCTCCCCTGGCGCCGCCCGGACGCCTCGGCGTGGGCGGTGATGGTCAGCGAGTTCATGCTCCAGCAGACCCCGGTGGTCCGCGTGCTGCCGGTCTACGAAGCCTGGCTCGCCCGCTGGCCGACGCCGGCGGCGCTGGCCGCGGAGCCCGTGGGCGAGGCCGTGCGGGCCTGGGGGCGCCTGGGGTACCCGCGGCGCGCGCAGCGGCTCCACGCGGCCGCCACGGCCATCGAAGAGGCCTTCGACGGCGTCGTGCCGGACACGTACGAGGACCTGTGGGCGCTGCCGGGCGTCGGGGAGTACACGGCGGGGGCGATCGCGTCGTTCGCGTACCAGAAGCGGCACATCGTGCTCGACACGAACGTGCGCCGGGTCCTGGCCCGCGTGGTGACCGGCACGGAGTTCCCGGCGCCCGCCACCACCCCGGCCGACCGCCGCATCGCCACCGCTCTGCTCCCGGCCGCCGCCCCCGACGCCGCGCAGTGGGCCGCCGCGAGCATGGAACTCGGCGCGGTGGTGTGCACGGCACGCGCGCCCCGCTGCGAGGCGTGCCCGGTCGCGGACCTGTGCCGCTGGGTCGCGGACGGCAGGCCCGCGTACGACGGCCCGCCGCGCCGCGGCCAGACGTACGAGGGCACGGACCGCCAGGCGCGCGGGCGGCTGCTGGCGGTGCTCCGGGACACCCACGGACCGGTGCCGCGCGAAGAGCTGGAGGCGGCGTGGACGCGTGACGTGACGCAGCGGGAGCGGGCGCTGGCGAGCCTGGTGAGCGACGGGCTGGTGACGGAGGTGGACGGGGAGATGTTCGCGCTGGCGCATTAGGCTCCTGCGCCATGACTGAGATCGCCGAGACCGCCGAGACTGCGAAGGCGTATCTGCACGCGAAGCTGAAGAGCATCCGCGAGGTCCTGATCTGGAAACTCGACGGCCTGTCGGAGTACGACGCGCGCCGACCCCTGACCGCGACCGGCACCAACCTCCTGGGCCTGGTCAAACACGCGGCGACGTGGGAAGCGCGCTACTTCGGCGAAGTCTTCGACCGCCCGTATCCCGAGGCGCTGCCGCGCTGGCAGGACTCTGACGGCAGCGACCTCTGGGCGACCGAGAACGAGACCCGCGAGCAGATCATCGCCTTCTACCGCCGGGCATCGACGCACGCGGACGCGACGATCAGCACACTGCCGCCCGACGCACCCGGCCACGTGCCCTGGTGGCCGCAGCCCGACACCGACCTGTTCACCATCCTGGTCCACCTGCTCACCGACACCACCCGCCACGCCGGCCACGCCGACATCCTGCGCGAACAACTCGACGGCCGCACCGGCGTGGCGGAACGGTACGAGGAGCCGATCGACGACGCCGCGCGCAAGGCACTGCGTGCGCGGATCGAGGCTGCGGCGAAGGCGGCTGATCGCGCTCGCTCAACCGCTGGATAGCTTCACGCTGCCGCGCACCCCTCACCCCGCCAACGCAGCCTCCACCCCCGCCCCCGCGACCCGCCGCGAATGCGCCGCCACCAGCCCCCGCAACCGCTGCTCCGTCTCCGCACCGACCGGCGTCAGCACCACCAGCCGCTGCTCCGAGGCGCCCGGCGCGGTCAGCACGTCGTACGCCACCGTCAGCACCCCCGCCGCCGGATGCGCCACGCGCTTCACCCCGCTGCTGCGCTCGCCGACGGTGTGGTCGTCCCACCAGGTGGCGAAGTCGCGGTTGCCGGCGCGCAGGCGGGCGATCACCGCTTGCAGGCGCGGGTCGTCGGGGTACTTCGCGGCGTTGGCACGCAGCGCCCCGACGGTCTCGCGGGCGATCTGCTCCCAGGACAGCTGGCTGCTGCGGGTCGCGCCGTCCAGGAACAGCAGCAGTGCCGCGTTGGCGCCCGTGCCGTGGCCGAATCCGTCGCCGAACATGGCCGTGGCCGCCGCGTTGTGCGCGAGGACGTCGAAGCTGTGGTCCAGCACGTACGCCGGCAGCGCCGGCATCCCGTCCAGGATCGCGCGCAGCGACGTGCTCACGCCCTCGGGCCGGTCCGGCAGCGGTCGCGGTGGCGCCTCGCCGCGTGCCGTCAGGTGCAGGTACTCGCGTTCGACCGGGGACAGGCGCAGCGCCGCGGCGAGCGCGTCCAGCACCGCCGAGCCCGGCGCGCCGGCGCGCCCCTGCTCCAGCCGGATGTACCAGTCGATGCTCACCGCGGCGAGTTCGGCCACCTCCTGGCGGCGCAGGCCCGGCGTGCGGCGGCGGCCGACGCTGCGCAGGCCCACGTCCTCCGGCGCGAGCCGGCCGCGCATCGCGGTGAGGAACTCCCCGAGTGTGCTCTGGCGGGTGGTACGCGGAATACCAGGACTCGAAGAATCTCCCGGCGGCGCGACTTCTCCCCGAAGCTTTTGACCCATGCAGAAGAAGACGAAGATCACCATTGCCGGGGTTGCGTCCGCGGCCATGTTCGCCGCCGGAGCCGCCACCGCATACGCCGCCGTCCACGACCGCTTCGGCTACAGCCCGGTGCGCAGCGGCATCCCGCGCGACGCCGCGCACTTCCGCGTCAGCTCCCCCGATCTGGCCGACCACGGCACCTTCCCGGCTGACGAGATCTGCACCGGGTTCACCACGGCGCCGCACCTGACCTGGTCCGGGGCTCCGGCCGGCACCAAGAGCTTCGCCGTGGAGATGTTCGACCCGCAGGCCCCGACCGGCAGCGGGTTCTCGCACTGGCGCGCCTGGGACATCCCGGCGACCGCGCGCACCTTCGGGGGCACGGCCACGCCGCCGGCCGGGACCGTGGTCGGCGTGAACGACCTCGGCGACGCCTCCTTCGACGGCCCCTGCCCGCCGGCCGGCGACCCCGTGCACCACTACCAGATCCGGGTCCTGGCCCTGGACACCGCGAGCATCGGCCTGCCGAGCGCCGGGACCAGCACCGCCTACTCCGGGTTCGTCCTGGGGCAGCACATCATCGGCTACGCGCAGATGACCGTGGACGCCCAGCACTGACCGCACAGCAGTAGTCGCGAAGTAGCGATCGCCCAGCACTGATCCCCTGATCCTGTAACAAAAACCTCGGGTATCTGCCGGATGGTGGACATTCGACCGTCCATCGGCCGGATGTCCGTTACCGGAGCTCCGAAGGCGTCGTTGAGGCCCGAGAGCCGACCTTCGGCTCCTCGAATTCGACGACATCTGAGGTACATCCATGCACGCCTTTGTAAGGAAGGGCCTGCTGCTGTCGGCCACCACCGGCGCACTGGTCATGGGCTACGCGAGCACCGCGGCGGCACAGGGCGACTCCGCCACCACGCGCGGTGCCGCGAGCGACAGCCCCGGCGCGGTCTCCGGCAACGTCGCGCAGGTCCCCGCCGACGTCCCGGTCCAGGTCTGCGGCGACGCCGGCGCGGCCGGCGGCGCCCTGGTCGGAGCCCGCGACAACGACTGCTGGACCAAGGACGCCACGGCCAAGGCCGTCGGCGCCGCCGCCGACAGCCCCGGCGCGATCTCCGGCAACGTCGCCTCGGTCGCCGCGAACGTCCCGGTCCAGGCCTGCGGGCTGGCCGCG
This sequence comes from Catenulispora sp. EB89, assembly GCF_041261445.1. Classification (NCBI taxonomy): domain Bacteria; kingdom Bacillati; phylum Actinomycetota; class Actinomycetes; order Catenulisporales; family Catenulisporaceae; genus Catenulispora; species Catenulispora sp. EB89. The sequence continues at coordinate 446,176 of NZ_JBGCCU010000005.1, read as the reverse complement.
GGCGCGCTGGCCGCCGACGTCACGGCGCACGACAACGACTGCGTGGACGAGGGCACGCACGCCCTGGCCGAGGGCGCGGCGGCGGACTCCCCCGGGCTGGTCTCCGGCAACGTCCTGCAGCTGTCCGCGGACGTCCCGGTGCAGGCCTGCGGCGACTCGGTCGGGCTGCTGGCCTTCGCCACCGGCGCCAAGGACAACCACTGCGTGAACGGCGCCCCCGAGCTGGCCCCGCCGGTGATGGCCCCGCCGCCGGTGGAGTGCCCGCCCGGCGCGCCGTGCCCGGAGCCGCCGCCGGTGACCTGCCCCCCGCCGGTGACCACCTGCCCGCCGCCGCCCCCGGCCCCGTGCCCGCCGGCCGACAGCTGGGCCCCGCCGGCGGACGGCGACACCAGCACGCCGCCCTCGGACGAGGACACCACGCCCCCCTCGACGGGAATCCCCGCGCCCCCGGCGGAGACCCCCGCGCCGCCGATGCCGGCCCCGCCGGTGGCCTGACCCGCGTCACCCCGCGGCGGCCGTGAGCGTCGGCCGCCGGTTCCACCCGCAATGAGTCCAGCAGCGCAACCACGGGGACGCCCCCAGCCGGAGCCGACGTCACTCCGGAACGGGCCCGTGGTCAGGACACTGGACACGCCGACGGCCGCCGACCCACGTACGGGGTGGGCGGCCGTCGGCCTTTCCATCTACAGCGGCAGGATCCGCGCCGCCGCCTGCTTGCCCTGCGCGTAGCCCGCGCGGGCCGAGGGGACGCGAGTCGTCGGATCCATCTGGTTCGTGCCCATCGCGGCCTGCGAATCGGCGTCCGGAGTGATCACCTCGACCCGGCTGCCCCGCGCACGCAGGGCCTCGACCTGGCTTTCCAGATCCGCGCCGGGCATTCTGCGCAGCCCCTCGAACTGCCCCGACGGGTCCGCGCTCCCGGCCGGCCGCACCTCGCCCCGGAACGGCGCCAGCGGCGAGAGCACCACGACGTTCGCATACCCGGCAGCGAGGTCGGCGTTGTCGGCCGAGCGCACACCGCCGGAGATATAGCGGTTCCCCTTGATACTCACCGTCGGAGCCATGCCGGGCATCGCGGTGCTCGCCGTGACCGCATCCACCAACTCCACGCCGGAGTCGCGGTCGAACGCGGCCGGCTCACCGGTCCGCGCGTCCATCGCCGTCACGATCATCGGCCGCTCCGGCCACTCGGCCCGAGGCAGCCTGGCGGCGACGATCTCGCGCCGCTGCCCCGCGCTCCAGCCGATGACGGCGTCGCTCTCCAATCCGAACACCCCCATGGCCCGGTGGAGCTCGATCGCCGACGTGGCGGCGGCGCCGATGGTCCGCATCCGCTCGAACACTGTCGCCATCGGCAGCGATGCCGGCCGTTCCGCGTTCCCCCGGCCCTCGCCGTTGCCCTGGCCATCCCTGCGCGGTCCGCCCGGCCGGCCGTGCTGTTCGGACAAGACCGAGGCCAGCAGTTCGGCCGCCGGAACACCGCTGCGCACCAGCACCGCGGTGGTGGCTCCGGACGAAGTTCCGATCACCAGATCAGCGGCCTGGGTCAGGTCGAGGCCGCCTTCCGCGAGTCCGGCGACGACGCCGACCGCCCAGGCGTTCCCGGCAGCTCCGCCACCGCCGATGACCAGCGCGCAGGACGACGGAAGCGATTCAAGATTTTGCGACATGTCTTTGGGTCCCCTTCAGGGCATCCGAGGTACGGGTGCCCAGGGACCGACGGCGGCGAAGCGCTTAAAGGCTCCGGCGCGAAGGGGTGAGCACCCGATCGTTAGTGGAAATCGGACTCACCTCCTCAGGTCGTGCGCTGCGACAGCGCTCGGAAACGAACTCAGCTGAACGATAATCGCGCGCCGGCCCCCGCCGCAAACACGAAACGCCGCCGGACACGGCAGCGGCCGCCCACCCCGCGAACGGGATGAGCGGCCGTTGTCGTGCCGTCTGGCCGGTCAGACCATCAGCCTCAGCCAGTCAGCCTCAGCATCAGCCTCAGCGGATCAGCCGCAGCCGATCAGGTCGCCGAAGGCGTGGCCTCCGGAGCCGCCGGCGGCAGCGTCCCGGACTCCAGCACCGAGGCGTCCTCCGGCACGTCCTCCTTCGGACCCGACTTGAAGGTGAACCGCTGGTCGGACTCGACCGCGCCGGTCTCGGTGTTCTCGTCCACCGTGATCAGCTGGCCGGGCCGGACCTCGCCGAACAGGATCTTCTCCGACAGCGGGTCCTCGATGTGCCGCTGGATCGCGCGGCGCAGCGGCCGGGCGCCCAGGACCGGGTCGTAGCCCAGGGTGGCGATGAGCTCCTTGGCCTTGCGGGTCAGGACGATGCCCATGTCCTTGTCCTTCAGGCGGCCGTCGACCTTGCTCATCATCAGGTCCACGATCGCGACGATGTCGTCCTGGCTGAGCTGCGGGAACACCACCGTGTCGTCGACACGGTTCAGGAACTCCGGCCGGAAGTGCTGCTTGAGCTCGTCGTTGACCTTGGCCTTCATCCGCTCGTACGGCGCCTTGGTGTCGCCGGAGGCGGCGAAGCCCAGGCCGAAGCCCTTGGAGATGTCCCGGGTGCCGAGGTTGGTGGTCATGATGATCACCGTGTTCTTGAAGTCCACGACCCGGCCCTGGGAGTCGGTCAGGCGGCCGTCCTCCAGGATCTGCAGCAGCGAGTTGAAGATGTCCGGGTGCGCCTTCTCGACCTCGTCGAACAGCACCACCGAGAACGGCTTGCGGCGCACCTTCTCGGTGAGCTGGCCGCCCTCCTCGTAGCCGACGTATCCGGGCGGGGAGCCGAACAGCCGCGAGACGGTGTGCTTCTCGGAGAACTCGGACATGTCCAGCTGGATCAGCGCGTCCTCGTCGCCGAACAGGAACTCCGCCAGGGCCTTGGCCAGCTCGGTCTTACCGACGCCGGACGGGCCGGCGAAGATGAACGAGCCGCCGGGGCGCTTGGGGTCCTTCAGCCCGGCGCGCGTGCGCCGGATCGCCTGGGACAGGCCCTTGATCGCCTGGTTCTGGCCGATGACGCGCTTGTGCAGCTCGTCCTCCATGCGCAGCAGGCGGGAGGTCTCCTCCTCGGTGAGCTTGAACACCGGGATGCCCGTGGCGGTGGCCAGGACCTCGGCGATCAGCTCCTCGTCGACCTCGGCCACGACGTCCAGGTCGCCCTGCTTCCACTCCTTCTCCCGGCGCGCCTTGGCGCTCTGGAGCTGCTTCTCCTGGTCGCGCAGGGCCGCGGCCTTCTCGAAGTCCTGCGCGTCGATCGCGGACTCCTTCTCCTTGCGCACGTTCGCGATCTTGTCGTCGAACTCGCGCAGGTCCGGCGGCGCGGTCATCCGGCGGATGCGCATCCGGGAGCCGGCCTCGTCGATCAGGTCGATGGCCTTGTCCGGCAGGAAGCGGTCGGAGATGTAGCGCTCGGCCAGCGTGGCCGCGGCCACCAGCGCGCCGTCGGTGATGGACACCCGGTGGTGCGCCTCGTAGCGGTCGCGCAGGCCCTTGAGGATCTCGATGGTGTGCGCCACCGAGGGCTCGGCCACCTGGATCGGCTGGAAGCGGCGCTCCAGGGCGGCGTCCTTCTCGACGTACTTGCGGTACTCGTCGAGCGTGGTGGCGCCGATGGTCTGCAGCTCGCCCCGGGCCAGCATGGGCTTCAGGATCGAGGCCGCGTCGATGGCACCCTCCGCCGCGCCCGCGCCGACCAGGGTGTGCAGCTCGTCGATGAACAGGACGATGTCGCCGCGGGTGCGGATCTCCTTGAGCACCTTCTTCAGGCGCTCCTCGAAGTCACCGCGGTAGCGGGAGCCGGCCACCAGGGCGCCGAGGTCCAGGGTGTACAGGTGCTTGTCCTTGAGCGTCTCGGGCACCTCGCCCTTGACGATCGCCTGGGCCAGGCCCTCCACGACGGCGGTCTTGCCGACGCCGGGCTCGCCGATCAGCACCGGGTTGTTCTTGGTGCGGCGGGACAGCACCTGCATGACCCGCTCGATCTCCTTCTCGCGCCCGATCACCGGGTCGAGCTTGCCCTCGCGGGCGGCCTGGGTCAGGTTCCGGCCGAACTGGTCCAGCACCAGGGAGGTGGACGGCGTGCCCTCGGCCGGGCCGCCGGCCGCCGCGGCCTCCTTGCCGCCGCCGGAGTAGCCGGACAGCAGCTGGATCACCTGCTGGCGCACCCGGTTCAGGTCCGCGCCCAGCTTGACCAGCACCTGCGCCGCGACACCCTCGCCCTCGCGGATCAGACCGAGCAGGATGTGCTCGGTGCCGATGTAGTTGTGGCCCAGCTGCAGCGCCTCGCGCAGCGACAGCTCCAGGACCTTCTTGGCCCGCGGGGTGAAGGGGATGTGGCCGGACGGGGCCTGCTGGCCCTGGCCGATGATCTCCTCCACCTGCTGGCGGACCGCTTCCAGCGAGATGCCGAGGCTCTCCAGGGCCTTGGCCGCCACACCCTCACCCTCGTGGATGAGGCCGAGGAGGATGTGCTCGGTCCCGATGTAGTTGTGGTTGAGCATCCTGGCCTCTTCTTGGGCCAAGACGACGACGCGCCGTGCGCGGTCGGTGAACCGTTCGAACATTCCTCATCGCTCCCCGGAGCGTCGCGGGCTGACGTATGGATCGAAGTACTACTGGTTGCTCGCCAGTACAGATCGTGCGCTTGCCCTGGTGTGTTGCTAGTTCCGTGCGGTGCCAAACCAGAAGCTCGCCTCCTGGTCGGCAGGCGGGCTCGCAACCGATGCTAGTCCCGCCTTCCCTCGCAGGTGGGGTGACTTCCCCGTTGTCCGCGGGGCGGTCGCTCCTCCCAAGGCCTTCCGTTAGTCCAACTCGCCGCCTCTGACGTGGTGTTCCCGGTACCGGGGCACCAGACCCGAATAGGGTGTACGCCAAGAGCGAACGGGGAGGTCGATCCACATGCCGGACGTGGTCTCCGTACCGGAAGCCGCGGGGCGCGAAGCGCTGGCCAGACTGCTGGGATACGGCCAGCCGGCGGTGGCGCCGGGACCGGTCGCGCTGTCCGCCGGCGGCCGGGTGCTGTTCTACGTCGCGGCCGGCGGCGCCGAAGACCTGCCCGAGCTGCTGGAATGGCTGGACTGGGGCGGCGTCCGGCTGGATCTCACCGCGGTGCCGGTCGAACAGCTGACCGATCCCCCGGTCCGCTGGCTGCATCCGGCCACGGTGCCGATGCAGCGTCCCGGTGGCCCGGGTGGCCCGGCCGGCGCCGCCACGGCTGCGGCCGCTGCCGCCGCTACCCGTGCCACCCCTGCCGCCGATGACACCGACGCCCTGCACAACGGCGCCGGTGCGGCGCTCCAGGCCGGGAAACTCCAGGCCGGGAAAACTGAAGACGTTGAGGGTCCCGAGGGCTCTGCCCGGGCGGACGGCGCGGCACGCCGCCCCTCCTACCCGACCCCGGGGTTGCCCGAAGCCCCGGAGCTGATCGCCCTGCTGGCCACCCTCGCCGCGGCCTGCCACCGGCTGGCGGTGGCCGCCGCGCGCTGAACGGGGCCCACCCGCCGCGACGTCGGCCGGGGACGGGGGCCCGACCGCGCCGTGGCGTTATTAGTGAGCGGCGTTGTAGCGATTCATCAGGTCGGTGGGAATACGACCGCGGTCGCTGATTTCCACGCCCTCGACGTTCCGCAGCCATTCACGGATGTGCTTCGTGTCGCGGCGCGTGGGGCCCGTGCCGTACTTCCGGCGGCCGGAGGCAGAGGCGGAGGACGCCGTCACCTGCGTCGCGGCACCGACGTACTTCTCGAGCGCCTTGCGCAATTCCTTCTCATGCGCCTCGGACAGGTCGATCTCGTAGGACTTCCCGTCGAGGCCGAACTTCACAGTGCTCGCACCCTCGGAGCCGTCGAGGTCGTCGTGGAACACCTCAATGGTGCGCTTGGCCATCGGGCGGCCCGCCTTTCTCCAGTTCTGGGATATACCTCCAGTCAGCAAAGCGCATTCCGGTGATGAAATCAAATCCCATGCCGGAGCCGCGGACGGGTCCTACAAGATCCGCAGCATGCGCGTATTGCCCAGAGTGTTGGGTTTGACCTGCTCCAAGTCGAGGAACTCCGCGACCCCGCCGTCCGGCGACTTCGACAGTTCGGCTTCGATCTGCGGCGGGACCGGGACGCCGCTGATCTCGGAGAATCCGTGCGCGGCGAAGAAGTCCACTTCGAACGTCAGGCAGAACAGCCGGCGAACACCGATGCGCGCGGCGGTACGGACTAGTTTGTCAAGGATTCGCGCGCCGACTCCCATACCCCGGCATTCCGGGTCCACCGCCAGCGTGCGCACTTCCGCGAGATCCAGCCAGATGACGTGCAAGGCGCCGCATCCGATCACCCGGCCGTCGCCGTCGTGTTCGGCCACCCAGAACTCCTGGATGTCCTCGAAAAGCGTGACGTCCGGCTTGTCCAGGAGGATGCCTTTGTAACGGCCCAGGAGTTCGCGGATCGCCCCGACATCGTCGGTGCGGGCCCGCCGCACGGTGATATCGGCGGCGGACAGGGAGGATGTCATCCGAAAAGGTCGCTTCTCACGTCGGCGGGATCGGCCCCGGCGGCGGCCAGGACGCCGAGGCAGGCCTGGACCGTGCCGGTCGAGCCGACGGCCACGCCGCCCCACCCGGACAGTGTCCCGCCGTCGGCCAGGCGCTTGACGTACTCGTCCAGATGCTGAGGCAATTCCTCGGCGGCACCGACGAAGACCACCGTGGCGTTGCCGTGCGCGGCGGCCAGCTCGGCCAGGTGTTCGGTGAGGTAGTGCTCCTGGTCGGCGCCCTCTGTGCCCTCTGTGCCCGCGGCGGCCTCGGCGCTCTCAGCGGCCGCCTTCGCCGCCTGCTGGGCCTTCTTGGCCGCCGCCGAGCCTGCCGAGCCCGGAGCCGCCGCCTTACCCGCGGCCTTGGCGGCCTTCTGGGCTTTCTGGGCCGCGGCGGTCTTCTTGGCGGGCTTCGCCGCGTTCAGCGAGTTCCCCACCACGACGTGCACCGGCCGGTCGTCCCCGGCCGCGGCGGCGTCCTGCAGCAGCGCGGCGATGGGCGCCAGCCCGGTGCCGTGCCCGACCGCGATCAGCCGCGAGGCCCCGGCCGGGAAGGCCAGGTCACCGGCCGGGGCGGCGATCCGGATGCGGTCGCCGAGCTCCAGCTCGTCGTGGACGACGTTGCTCAGGCGGCCGTCGGCGGTGCGCTGGACGTGGAACTCCAGGACCGAGTGCTCCGGGTCTTCCGGGCCGGCCTGCGGCGCGGCCGCGAAGGAGAAGTCCCGCCAGACCCACGGCAGCCGGCCGAGCTCGATCGCGGCGTACTGTCCGGCCTGGTAGGGGTACGGGAACGCGGTGCGGACCCGCAGCCGGACCACGTCCTCCGCCATCCGGTCGACCGCGACGACCTCGGCCTCCCAGTAGGCCGGCCCCTGCGCGTCGGCCTCGGCGGCGATGCCGAGCATCGCCGAGGCCACCATGGTCAGCTCGTCGACCCACGCGACCGCGGCCTCGTAGGTCCAGGCCTCGCCTATGGTGCGCTCCAGGGCGGTCATCACCGACCCGGCGAAGGCGCGGTAGTGCGGCTCGCGCACCCCGTACTTGCGGTACTCCAGAGCGAGTCTGCGCAGCAGCGGCAGCAGCGCGCCGGGCCGGTCGAGGCCGGCCACGACCCGGGTCGCGGCCTCCAGCGTCCGCTCGTCGCGCCGCGCCTCGTCCCCGGCCGCGAAGTACTTCCGGTATCGCGGGTTGGAGGTGAAGAAGTCCTCGTACAAAGAATTGGTAAAAACTTCGGGCCGGGCACTGACTGCCGCGAACCCCTGCCGGACCAAAGCCAGCGCCTGTGCGCGGCCGGCCAGCAGATCGTCGTTGAGGTTTTCGCCGTCCACAGCCAGAGCTTCCGTCACGCGCACGACATTAACAGGACGCTAAGCAGCGTCAGAGCGAGTCCCGTCTTTCGAACCAAAGCGCGGATCATTACGCTCTGCTTCCAGCTCGCGCGCGCGAGCCTCCGCACGCTTCTGAGGGTTCTGCGACACGACGATGAGCCTGATGACGTAGATGAACGCCACCGCCACTACAAAAGACGGAACGTAAAGGCCCAGATTGCCCATCATCGTGTCGCTTCCCCCTCGGCTGAACGAGGCGTTTGTCGGTGCGGCCAGACTACCTACGCCGGCTTCACGAACGGGAACAGGATGGTCTCCCGAATCAGGCGGCCGGTGAGCGCCATCAGAATCCGGTCGATACCCGCCCCGATGCCGCCGGCCGGCGGCATGGCGTACTCCAGCGCGCGCAGGAAGTCCTCGTCCAGCTGCATCGCGTCCGGGTCGCCGCCGGCGGCCAGCAGCGACTGCTCCGTGAAGCGCTCGCGCTGGTCCACCGGGTCGATCAGCTCGGAGTAGCCGGTGCCGATCTCCGCGCCCCAGCCGACCAGGTCCCAGCGCTCGGCCAGGCGCGGGTCCCGCCGGTGCGCCCGGGTCAGCGGCGAGACGTCCTTCGGGAAGTCCCGGTAGAACGTCGGCTGCACGGTCTTGTCCTCGACCAGGTGCTCGTACATCTCCAGCACCACCTGGCCGCGGGTCCAGCCCGGCGCGTAGGGGATGCCCGCGGCGTCGCAGAGCTTCTTCAGCGCGCCGATCTCGGTGTCCGCGGAGACCTCCTCGCCGAGCGCGGCGGAGATCGCGTCGTTGACCGTGACGGACTTCCAGTCGCCGCTGATGTCGAACTCCTCGACCTCGCCCTCGGCGTTCACCCGCCGGGCCACCTGCGACCCGAAGATCGCCGCGGCGCCCTCCTGGATCACCGACTGCGTCAGCTTCTGCATGACGTCGTAGTCGCCGTAGACCTCATAGGCCTCCAGCATGGTGAACTCGGGGCTGTGCGTGGAGTCCGCACCCTCGTTCCGGAAGTTCCGGTTGATCTCGAAGACCTTCTCCACCCCGCCGACCAGCAGCCGCTTGAGGTAGAGCTCCGGCGCGATGCGCAGGTAGAGCTTCATGTCGTAGGCGTTGATGTGCGTCTCGAAGGGCCGGGCGTTGGCGCCGCCGTGGATCGGCTGCAGCATCGGCGTCTCGACCTCGGTGTACCCGCGCTCGGCGAGGCTGGAGCGCAGCGAGCGCACCAGGTCCGAGCGGGTGAACAGCATCCGCCGCGCCTCGGGGTTCACGATCAGGTCGACATAGCGCTGCCGCACCCGCGCCTCGGGGTCGGTGAGCCCCTTGTGCTTGTCCGGCAGCGGCCGCAGGCACTTCGAGGTGATGGCCCAGCTCTCGACCATGATGGAGAGCTCCCCGCGCCGCGAGGTGATGATCTCACCAGTGACCCCGACCAGGTCCCCGAGGTCGACGTCGCCCTTCCACTCCTCCAGCGACTCCGCCCCGAGCCGGTCCAGCGAGAACATCGCCTGGATCTCGAACTCGCCCTCCCGCAGCGTGGCGAAGCAGAGCTTGCCCCCGGTCCGCGACAGCACGACCCGCCCGGCGATCCCGGCCCGCTGCCCGGTGGCGGTGTCCGCCTCCAGGTCGCCGTACTCGGCGCGCAGCTCCCCGATGGTCGCGGTCCGCGGATACCCGACCGGATACGGGTCCACGCCGCGCTCGCGCAGTTTGTCCAGCTTCTCCCGGCGGATGCGGATCTGCTCGGGGAGGTCGGACTCGGGCTGCGCCGGAGGCGGGGTGGTTTCGGTCATGGGTCAAGGCTACTTGGCCGGGTTCACCGGGTCGCAACCGAATACCACGTGGCGGGCGGGGCGTCGCCGGCCGGTCCAGGCGGCGGGGCGGTCGGGGTGACTCCGGCCGGTGTTCGCGGGCGCTGCCAGGATCTCGGCGATCGCCACGCAACACGCGAACGGGACGGCGGCCGAACCGTTTCCGGTCGCCCGCCGTCCCGCTTGTCCCGCTGTCCCGCTTGTCCCGCTGTCCCGCGCACTCTTGAGGAATCAGCTCCCGCTGTTCCGCTCATAGACCAGCCGCAGCCCGACCAGCGTCAGCCACGGCTCGTGCACGTCCACGACCTCGGACTCGTCCAGCACCAGCGACGCCAGCCCGCCGGTGGCGACCACCGTCACGTCGTCCGGATCCTCGGCCATCTCCTCGGCCATCCGGTGCACCACTCCGTCGACCTGCCCCGCGAACCCGTAGAGGATCCCGGACTGCATGCACTCGACGGTGTTCTTCCCGATGATGCTCCGCGGCTTGGTCAGCTCGATCTTCCGCAGCTGCGCCCCGCGCATCCCCAGCGCCTCGACCGATATCTCGATCCCGGGCGCTATGGCGCCGCCGAGGAACTCGCCCTTGGCCGAGACCGCGTCGAAGGACGTCGCCGTCCCGAAGTCGACCACGATCACCGGGCCGTCGTAGAGGTAGTGCGCGGCCAGGGCGTTCATGATCCGGTCCGCGCCGACTTCCTTCGGGTTGTCGACCAGGATCGGCACGCCGGTCTTCACTCCGGGCTCCACCAGCACCGTGGGGACGTCCCCGTAGTGCCGCTTGCTCATGTCCCGCATCTCGTGCAGCACCGACGGCACCGTGGAGCAGATCGACAGCCCGGTCAGGCCGCCGGGCTTGCCCGCCGTCGGGTGCTGGCTCAGCAGCCCCTGCGTCATCACCGAGAGCTCGTCGGACGTCCGGCGCGGATCCGTGGCCACCCGCCAGTGGTCGACGATCTCCTCGCCCTCGAACAGCCCGTAAACGGTCTGCGTGTTGCCGACGTCAATGGTCAGAAGCACAGAGCTACTTCCCTTCTTCGCGGAAGTCCGAGCCGATGTCCAGGATCGGCGCCGAGTGGGTCAGCGCGCCGATCGAGAGGTAGTCGACCCCGGTCTCGGCGACGGCGCGGGCCAGGTCCAGCGTCAGCCCGCCGGACGCCTCCAGCCGAGTCCGGCCGTACAGCTCGTTGCGCCCGGTGATCTGCACCGCCGCGCGCATCCGCTCCGGCGTGAAGTTGTCCAGCAGGATCAGCTCGGCGCCGGCCGCGAGCACCCCGGGCAGCTGCTCCAGCGAGTCGATCTCGACCTCGATCGGCAGCCCCGGGTGCGCCTTGCGCACCGCCTCGAAGGCCTGCACGACGCCGCCGGCGGCCACCACGTGGTTGTCCTTCACCAGACCGGCGTCGGACAACGTCATGCGGTGGTTCACGCCGCCGCCGCACCGCACTGCGTACTTCTCCAGAGAACGCAGCCCGGGCGTCGTCTTACGGGTGTCACGGATCTTCGCGCCTGTGCCCTCTACCGCGTCCACCCAGAGGCGGGTCTGCGTAGCGATCCCTGAGAGGTGACACAGGAGGTTCAACGCAGTGCGTTCGCCAGTAAGGAGATCCCGCGTAGCGCCGGTGACAGTGAACAGGACAGTGCCGGGCTCCACCCGGTCGCCGTCCTTCACCACCTGCTGGATCTTCGCCGTGCCCTGCGACACGAGGTCGAACACCGCCGCGGCCACCGGAACCCCCGCGGCGACGCCCGGCGCGCGCGCCGCGAAGTCCGCGGTGTCCATCGCGTCGGCCGAGACCGTCGCCTCGGTCGTGACGTCCGGCCCGTCGGCCAGGTCCTCGTCCAGGGCCATCATGATCACCGAAGCCACGTACTCCGGGTCCAGCCCACCATCGATCAGCGCCTTGGCGACGTCCGGGGACAACGAGCTCATCAGGGCTTCACTCCATCCATTTCTGCACTGCGCAGCGGCTGCTTCTCAGTGACCAGCTTCCCGGTCCCGGGATCCAAACGCGTCGCCAGGCGCACCAGCCAGCGGTCCCCGCTGTCCGGGAAGTCCTCACGCCAGTGCGACCCGCGAGTCTCGTTGCGCAGAGCCGCACCCTTCACCAGCGCGCTGGCCAGCAGGTGCAGGTTCGTCGCCTCCCACGCCTCCAGGTGCGGGGCCTCGGAGGCGTGCCCGGCCAGCTGCTCCAGTTCGCCGGCGGTACGGTCCAGCGACTGCGCACTGCGCAGGACACCTGCGCCGGCGGTCATGGTGTGCTGCACCTCGGCCATCACCGACGGCTCCAGCAGAACGTCTTCCACGTCCTCAGGAGCCTCTACCGGAACCGGAGTCTCCGTCCACGGCAGACGCTTGGCGAGATCCGCACCGATGCGCTCTGCGAAGACGAGTCCTTCCAACAAAGAGTTGGACGCCAAGCGGTTCGCTCCGTGCACTCCGGTACAGGCGGCCTCTCCACACGCGTACAAGCGCGGGATAGAAGTACGTCCCCATATATCCGTCCGCACGCCTCCGGACGCGTAATGCTCCGCCGGCGCCACCGGAATCAGATCCTTGGCCGGGTCGATCCCGTGCTTGAGGCAGGACTCGCGGATGGTGGGGAACCGCGTACGCCAGTACTCGTCGGAGAACTCCGCGACACCGGTCCGCGCATCGAGCCACATATGCGGCTCTCCGGTCTCCGCCATACGCCGCATGATGCCCTTGGCGACCACGTCACGCGGCGCCAGTTCGGCCAGCGGATGCTGCCCGACCATGAAGCGGACCCCGCTGCCGTCCACCAGGTGGGCGCCCTCGCCGCGGACCGCCTCGGAGATCAGCGGCTGCTGGCCGCGCGCCGCGCCGCCCAGCCACATCACCGTCGGGTGGAACTGCACGAACTCCAGGTCCGCGACCTCCGCGCCGGCGCGCAGCGCCATGGCGACGCCGTCCCCGGTCGCCACGGAAGGGTTCGTCGTGGCGTCGAAGACCTGCCCCATGCCGCCGGTGGCCAGCACCACGGCCTTGGCGTGCACCGCGCCCACGCCGTCGCGCGCGCCCTCGCCCATGACGTGCAGGGTGACGCCCGCGGCGCCGCCGTGCTCGTCCTTGAGCAGGTCCAGAACCAGCGCGTGGTCGATGACCTCGATCTCGCCGATGGTGTGCTCCAGCGCCGCGATCAGCGCGCGGGAGACCTCCTTGCCGGTGGCGTCGCCGCCGGCGTGCGCGATGCGGTCGGCCAGGTGCCCGCCCTCGCGGCCCAGCGCGATGGCGCCGTCCGCGGTCTTGTCGAACTCGGCGCCGAGCGAGATCAGCCGCCGCACCGCCGCCGGGCCCTCGGTGACCAGCACCCGCACGGCGTCCTCGTCGCAGACTCCCGCGCCGGCCACCAGCGTGTCCTGCAGATGCGCCTCCGGACTGTCCCCGACACCGAGCGCCGCGGCGATGCCGCCCTGCGCCCACCGGGTCGACCCGTCCTGCAGGCGCGCCTTCGTCACCAGCAGCACGCTGCCGGCCTGACGCGCCGCCAGCGCCGCCGTGATGCCGGCCACGCCGGACCCCACCACGACGGTGTCCGCGTACGCCCGCCACCCCGGGTGGGGTGCCCTAAGCCGCTGGACCATCTCAATCGCCCCTCACGTACCGGTGGTAGGCCGGTACCCCGTCAGTTCGCGGTGACGTCGCCCCGGCTCAATACCTGTGAACCCGGCACCGGCTCGGCCGGATCGGCCCCGAGGGCGACGATCCGGTTCTCGGTGTCGACGTGCACCACCTTCGGCTGAAGACTACGCGCCTCCGCGTCGTCCACCTGCATGTAGGAGATCAGGATGACCAGGTCCCCGGGGTGCACGAGACGTGCGGCGGCACCGTTGATGCCGATCACGCCGGTGCCCCGCTGCCCGGGTATGACGTAGGTCTCAAGGCGCGCGCCGTTGTCGATGTCGACGATCGCGACCTGCTCGCCGGACAGCAGGTCGGCGGCGTCCATCAGGTCCTCGTCGATCGTGACCGAGCCCACGTAGTGCAGGTCGGCCTGGGTGACCGTGGCCCGGTGGATCTTGGACTTGAGCATCGTGCGGTACATCAGCGCGCTCCGGGGGTGGTGAGGGTGAGGGGGAGGTTGTCGATGAGGCGGGTCGTTCCGACGCGGGCCGCCAGAGCGAGCACGGCCTCTCCAGAGAACGTCGGAGAGACTTCCGAGAAGTCCCGCGGGTCGACCAGTGCGAGGTAGTCCACATCGATCCGGCCGGCGGCCACGGCGGGTTCCAGGACGGCGTTCGCGGCTCCCCGCACCGCGTCCGCGCCCTCCGCGGTCTTCGCCTGTCCGGCGAACAGTGCGCGCGACAGAGTGAGCGCCGTAGTGCGCTCCTCAGGGCTGAGGTAGCGGTTCCGGCTGGACTTGGCGAGGCCGTCCTCGTCGCGGACTGTCGGAACGCCGACGATCTCCACCGGCATGTTCAGGTCCAGCACCATGCGGCGCACCAGAGCGAGCTGCTGGGCGTCCTTCTGTCCGAAGAACGCCATGTGCGGGTCTGTCAGGTTGAGCAGCTTGTTCACGATGGTCAGGACGCCGGTGAAGAAGCCGGGACGGAACGCACCCTCCAGCACCTCCCCCATCGGCCCCGGAGTGACCTTCACGATCGGCTGCCCACCCGGGTAGACCTCCTCCACGGCCGGCGCATAGACGACGTCCACTCCGGCCTCTGCGCAGAGCTTGAGATCGTCGTCGAGCGTGCGCGGGTACCGGTCGAAGTCCTCGTTCGGGCCGAACTGGAGCGGGTTCACGAAGATGGTGGCGACGACCAGGTCGCAGTCGTGGCGGGCCTTCTTCAGAAGCTCCAGGTGACCCTCATGGAGAGCCCCCATGGTCATGACGACTCCACGCTTCCCATTGGCGAAGCCATCCAAGAAGGGCTGAAGTTCGGCGCGGGTGTGGACGAGCGCGGTCATGCGTCAGACTCCTTGTTCAGCACTCCGAGCAGGGATTCGGCCTTCTCCGCGGAGAGCATCCCGGATGCCATGGCACGGTCCGCGGTGAGGCGTCCCAGAGCGCGGTAACCCCGGGCGGCCTGCGGGTCGTGCTCCGCCAGCACCTCCAGGTGCGCCGCGACGGTCCCGGCGTCCCCGCGCGCCACCGGCCCGGTCAGGGCCAGGTCGCCAGAGCGCAGCGCGTTGTCCAGCGCGGCGCCGAGCAGCGGGCCGAGCATGCGGCCCGGCTCCCGGACCCCGGCCGCGGTGAGCAGGTCCTCGGCCTGCGCGACCAGGGTGACCAGGTAGTTCGAGCCGTACGCGAGGGCCGCGTGGTAGAGCGGCCGCGCCGTCTCCTCGATCCACTCCGGCTCGCCGCCCATCTCCACCACCAGGGCCTCGGCGATGGGCCGGAGCGGGTCCGGGGCGGTCACCCCGAAGGAGCAGCCGGCCAGCCGCGCCACGTCCACCTCGGTGCCGGTGAAGGTCATGGCCGGGTGCAGGGCCAGCGGCAGGGCGCCGACGCGGGTGGCCGCGTCCAGGACGGTGAAGCCGAAGCGGCCGGAGGTGTGCGCCAGTATCGTGCCCGGCTTGATCGAACCGGTCGCCACCAGGCCCTCGATCAGGCCCGGCAGCGCGTCGTCGGGAACGGTGAGCAGCGCGAGGTCGGCGCCGGCCAGCACCTCCTGCGGCGGCAGGAGGGGCACGCCGGGCAGGAGTTTGTCGGCCCGGCGGACTGACTGCTCGGACACGCCGGAAGCGGCGACCACGCGGTGGCCTGCGCGCTGCAGGGCGGCGCCGAGGGCCGAACCGACGCGGCCGGTACCGACCACGCCTACGGCCAGGCGGGACTCTGCGGAATCCATGGGCTCTCTATCTGTCAACGATCCAGTCCGCTGTGGGTACCAGTCGTATCAAAATGATGGCGGCCTCAGCGTATCCCGATGCGGGCTTCACGGTCATCATCGCGGTCCTTCTGGGAAGATCTGTATCTCTGCAACAATCGCCCCATGCCACGCTCCACGGACTCCATCAGCGAGTTCACCAGGGAGTTGCTCGGCCGTGGCCACACCACGCTGCGCTCCGGGATCGAGCACTCGGTGCGGGCCTTCCGGCTGCACGGCGTGCGGCACTGGTTCAACCGCGAGCGCGACGCGTTCATACAAACGCTCAAGACCGCCCTGGCCTGCGCCGTGGCCTGGGAGATCGCCAAGCGTGTGATCTATCACGGCCATCCGCAGTTCCACGCCGTCCTGGCGCCGGTGGCCGTCCTGATCACCATGCAGGTGACCATCTACCAGACCTTCCGGCGCGGCCTCCAGCAGGTCGCGGCGGTCCTCCTGGGCGTCTTCGCGGCCCTGGCGCTCGGCCGGTTCGTGGACCTGACCTGGTTCACGCTCTCGGCCCTGGTGATCGTGGCGTTGATGATCGGCCGGACCCTGCGCCTGGGCACCCAGGTCAACCAGGTCGCGACCACCTCGCTGCTGGTCTACAGCCTGGGCCGCGGCTACGGCGTCGAACGCATCTGGGACACGCTGGTCGGCGCCGCGGTCGGCGTCGTCGCGAACGCGCTGGTCGCGCCGCCGACCTACAGCGACACCGCGGCCAAGGACCTGGCCGACCTGGCGGACGACTTGGCGCAGCTCTGCAGAGACGTCTCCAAAGCTCTGGGCTCCGAGTGGTCCGCGGCGGACTCGAAGAAGTGGCTGGAGCGCTCCCGCGCACTGCGCGGCGACAGCGCGGACGCCGAGGACATCGCCGACCAGGCCGAGGAGGCCGTCCGCTACCACCCCCGGCGCTCGGCCCTGGAGCCGGAGGTCAACCGCGTCGACCAGGCGGCGATCTGCCTCAGTCACGTCTCCTCGCAACTCAACAGCCTGCTGCGGGGCCTGAACGACCTCGCCAACGGCGCCCGCGGGCTGCCGGCGAGCACCGAGGTCCCCGAGGCCCTGGCGATACTGCTGCTGGACGTCGGCCGCGCCCTGAACCGCTTCGGCCGGCTGCAGATCCCGGACCGGGACAGCCGCCAGGTGTTGGAGGAGCTGAAGGTCATCATCACCGCCGCCGCGGACCATCAGCTCTCGGCTATAGAGGACATGCTCCCTATAGGAGCGTTCGCCGTAGAGAAGTGGTCCGTACACGGCTCGCTGCTCGACGAGGTGCGCCGCATGCTCTACGAACTCGATCCGGTGGACGGACCGCACGCGCTGGCGATCCCTGCGATCCTGCCCGCGCCGGTACCCAGCTCGTCCACATAGCGGTGCGCCGCAAGGAGTGGGTCGTTTGTCCCGCGCACAGTCCCGCGGAATCTGGGGATGATGCGCGGTATGACTTTCCTGGACCAGAGCGACCGGACCACCCTGGCCGCCGCGCGCCTGTTCGCCGAGCACGAGGACGGCACCGTCGTCGGCGAAGACGCGGGGATGCTGATGGTGGCGTCAGTGCGTCCCTTCCTGCGGTCGCTGTTCTACAGCTCCGCACGGCGGTTCGATCGCACAGTGCCGGCGGAGAAGGCCATCGCGGCGCTCCAGTCCTTCGGTGCCGAACACGGCCAGAAGTTGAACTTGTGGGCATCGGTCGATGGCGACGCGGACCTCATAGCAGCCGCTGAGGCCGCCGGTATGGCCCGCGGTATCGAGCTGGAGGATATGGGGATCGCCTCCGCGCCGGCCGTCCCGACGCCCGGCCCCGAGATCGAGCTCGCGGAGGTCCGCGACCCGGAGGAGGCGGACGCCTTCGCCGAGGTGCACCGCGCCCTCCGCATCGAGGCGGAGCAGGACCCGGAGACAGTGACGCACTTCGCTTCGCACGCCGTTCTGCTTGACCCGCATGTCCACGCGTTCGTCGCCTACTTCGAGCGGGAACCGGCCGCGTGCGCCTTGGCGCTCCGGCACGAGGACTCCGCCGGGCTGTACTGGGTCGCCACCAAGACGTCCGCACGTAAGCGCGGACTGGGTGCTCTGGTCTCCGCCGCCGCTGTCGACGGCGCCTTCCAGGCCGGAGCGAAGAGCGCGACCCTGACCGCCACCGCTCTCGGCGCGCCGGTGTACCGGCGGCTGGGGTTCGAGCGGTTCTCAGGACGCGTGCGGTATTCGTTCTAAGAAGTCTAAGAACACTAAGAAGAATGGGGCGTGCTCCCTATGAAAGGAGTACGCCCCATTTGGCACTGTCAGAGGACTACTTGAGCTTCGTCCCCACAGAGCGCAGGTCCGTGCACGCCTCGACGACGCGCGCGGCCATGTTCGTCTCCGCCGACTTGCCGTAGGTGCGCGGGTCGTAGGTCTTCTTGTTGCCGACCTCGCCGTCGACCTTCAGGACGCCGTCGTAGTTCTTGAACATGTGGTCGGCGATCGGCCGGGTGAAGGCGTACTGCGTGTCGGTGTCGATGTTCATCTTCACCACGCCGTAGTCCAGGGCCTCGCGGATCTCCTCCAGAGTGGAGCCGGAGCCGCCGTGGAAGACCAGCTCGAACGGCTTGTCGCCGTGGCCGGGGTGCTTGGCCGCGACCGCGTCCTGCAGGTCCTTCAGGATCGCCGGGCGGAGCTTGACGTTGCCCGGCTTGTAGACGCCGTGGACGTTGCCGAAGGTGGCCGCCAGCAGGTAGGCGCCCTTCTCGCCGAGGCCGATCGCGTCGACGGTTTTCAGCGCGTCCTCGGGGGTGGTGTAGAGCTTGTCGTTGATCTCGTTGGCGACGCCGTCCTCCTCGCCGCCGACGACACCGATCTCCAGCTCCATGATGATGTTCGCCGCGGCGCACTTGGCGAGCAACTCCTGCGCGATCTGCAGGTTCTCGTCCAGCGGCACCGCGGAGCCGTCCCACATGTGGGACTGGAACAGCGGCTGCTGCCCCGCCTTCACCCGCTCGGTGGACACCTCGATCAGCGGCCGCATGAAGCCGTCGAGCTTGTCCTTCGGGCAGTGGTCGGTGTGCAGGGCCACCGTGACGTCGTAGCGCGCGGCCACCACGTGGGCGAACTCCGCCAGCGCCACCGAGCCGACGACCATGTCCTTCACCGAGCCGGACAGGTACTCCGCGCCGCCGGTGGAGATCTGGAGGATGCCGTCGCTCTCGGCCTCGGCGAAGCCCCGCAGAGCGGCGTTCAGCGTCTGGGAGGAGGTCACGTTGATCGCGGGGTAGGCGAACCGGCCGGCCTTGGCCCGGTCCAGCATCTCGCGGTAGACCTCAGGGGTCGCGATAGCCATCGCTGTTGTCTCCTTGGGTGGGACGGTCGCACTCGATTAGCGCTGCTGGGGCGCAGTTTACCGGCTGCGGTGGCGACCGCTCGAGGCGACCGAATCCTGGTCGGACGCGGCGTAGCCGGAGGTCCCGGCAGCCTTGGCCTTCTTGGTCTTGCGCCACTCGAAGACGATCGGCAGCAGCGACAGCAGCACGATGACCAAGGTGATCGGGATGATGTACTTGTCCACCTTGCTGGGGCTGATCGCGTTGCTCGCCAGACGGCCGAGCAGCAGCACTCCGTCGGCCCAGATGATCCCGCCGACCAGGTTCGCCATGAAGAACTTCTTGGCGGGCATCTCCAGGACGCCGGCGACCGGGTTCATGAACGTGCGCACGACCGGGATGAAGCGGGCCAGCACCACGGCCTTGGTCTCGCCGTAGCGGTGGAACACCTCCTCGGCCTTGTTGACGTGCTCGCGCTTGAACAGGCGGCTGTCCGGCTTGTCGAACAGCGGCCGCCCGAAGCGCGCGCCGAGATAGTGGCCGAGCTGCGCGCCGGCGACGGCGCAGACCGGGACGGCCAGCAACAGCAGCGGCAGCGACAGGTGGTGGGTGTTGGTCACGCCCGCGGACTGCTTGCCCGACAGAGTGAGCAGACCGGCGATGAACAGCAGCGAGTCGCCGGGCAGGACGAAACCGATCATCAGACCGGTCTCGGCGAAGATGATCGCGCAGACGCCGAGCACGGCGAAGTTGCCGAGCGCGTTGATCCAGTCCGTCGCGGAGATCGGATTGAAGGCCATGAAGTGGGCCAGAGATGAGGTCACAGGTCGAGGCTACCTTGTCATTACTACAGCGTGTGGCAGTTGGCGGGATCCAAACGGTTCCCGGCCTGGTCAGGCCGGGACACGAGCAGCGACATGAGCCGTTTCGACCGGTTCGTCGGACCGCGTGCGGACCGAGTACGGATCGAGCCGGATCGACTCGGCGCGGGCGGGGGGCCGCCGGCGCCGGTCAGCTCGTCTGGTGCAGCGAGCCCACCATACCCAGCAGCGCCGAGTCGTACTGCGGGTTCGCCGACACGACCGTGGCCACCGCGAAGGTGGTCGGCGCGGCGGCGCCGGGCGCGGCGTTGAGCTTCCACAGCATCGGCTGCACGCCGGGACCGGTGTCGCAGGTCACTGCCCACTCGTGGTACTCGGCCGTGGCTGCTGTCGCCTGTCCGGGCTGCGCCGCCAGTTCGTACTTGTCGGAGGAGCGCAGGAGCGTCGAGTCCTTCACCATGTCGGTGCTGCTCCCCGACGTGGCCGTCGGGCAGACGATGTCCGAGGTGGAGGACACCGTGGCCGGCCACCAGCCGGTGTCCTTGGCCGCGGTGCTCAGCGGCCAGCTGTTCGCCGTGGCGTCGGTCTTGAGGTAGAGCGCGTCCACGCCGCACGGCAGAGCCGCCGCGGTGTTCGCGGCCGCAGGAGCCGGGTGGCCGCTCAGCGTCACACACCCGGAGGTCTTCGACGTCGAGGTGAACTGCCAGCCGGCGGTCACGGTGAGGCTGAGCGTGCCGAGGCTCTGCGGGGTGCCCCCGACCGACGCGTTCTGCATCGGCGTGGTCGAGCCGTTGGTGGGCGCGCTCGAGGTGCCTCCGCTGCCCGGGCTGGCTGTCGTGGCGCTGCCGGAGCCCGAGGGCAGCTGCGCGCCCACGAAAACTCCGCCGGCCAGCGCGGCGGCGACGGTGACCGGCACCCACATCCGGCGCCACGACCACCAGGACTCGCGCCGAGCCCGCACCCCCGCCGTGTGCTCGTTCGGCGGGATGCCAGGCCTGAGCGTGGAATGCGTGACGAGTTCACTGCGTGCCTGAAGGGCGGCACGCAGCCTCGTCTCGATCTCTAGCTCGTCCTGCTGTTCCACAGCCCGCACCCCAAAGTCTTGACACCCGATTAGGTTCTGGCAGGTAGACGCACGAACCACCACGCTGGTTGCGTCCGATTCGCGGTCAAGAACGCGGGCCCCTCACGGCGCCCGTTTTTTGTTGTCCTACACGCCGAGATCTCGATCAAACATCAAGAATCTTTCTCAAACATGAAGATCCCCCAGCGTGTAGACGGTGTAGTACGGCAGCCCCTCCGCGGCGATCGCCTCGGCGGCACCGGTGGCGCGGTCCACGATCGTAGCCACTGCCACCACCTCCGCACCGGCTTCCCTCAGAGCGCGCACGGCTTCCAGCGGAGAACCGCCGGTCGTGGAGGTGTCCTCGACCGCGAGCACGCGGCGGCCGGCCACCTCCGGGCCCTCGATGCGGCGCTGCATGCCGTGCGCCTTGGCGGCCTTGCGGACCACGAAGGCGTCCAGCGCCCGGCCGCCGGCGGCCGAGGCGTGCAGCATCGCGGTGGCGACCGGGTCCGCCCCCATGGTCAGCCCGCCGACCGCGTCGAAGTCCAGGTCCGCGGTCAGCTCCAGCATCGCGGTGCCGACCAGCGGCGCCGCGGTCCCGTCCAGCGTGATCCGCCGCAGGTCCAGGTACCAGTCGGCCTTCAGCCCGGAGGACAGCGTCACCTCGCCGCGCACCACCGCCTTGGCCTGGATCTCCTTCAGGAGGGCATCACGGGCTGAGGAAGGCTGGGCGACGATCGGTGCGTTGGACATGTACCCAAGGGTAGCCAACCCGGCGCCGCCGCCGATCGCCTTCCTCAGCCTCTCGCCTCGGGCCGAGGACTGCGCTTAGGCTCAACCGGGTGAACGTCGTGTCCGTGCCGTGTGCTGTCGGCTGTTTGGAGAACCGTCCGTGGCGATGATCTGTGCCGTCAGCTTCACCCGCTACGGCCGTCTGTATTACTACGCGCCAGGGCCCATCACCCCGCACGTGGGCGACAAGGTGCTGGTCCCCACGTCCGCCGGGCCGGAGGTAGCCGAGTGCATCTGGGCACCGCAGTGGGTCGACACCTACGAGGACGCGGAGATCGGCGGCCTGGACGAGCTCGTCGGCTTCGCCACGCCGGACGACCTGGCGCGCGACGAGCGCAGCCGGGAGCGGCGGGCCCGCGCCCGGGTGGTCGCCAAGCGGCAGATCCGCGAGCAGGGGCTACCGATGAAGGTGGTCGGCGTCGACTTCGTGGAGTCGGAGAAGCAGATCACGGTGTACTTCTCGGCTCCGCAGTACGTGGACTTCCGCGAACTGGTGCGAACACTCGCGCGAGAGTTGGACGCCCGCATTGAGCTTCGGCAACTGGGCGCCCGCGACGAGGCGCGGATCCAGGGCGGGATCGGGCCCTGCGGACGGGACACCTGCTGCTCGACGTTCCTTAAGGACTTCGAGCCTGTGTCGGTCCGCATGGCGAAGGACCAGGACCTGCCGGTGAACCCCCTGAAGATCTCCGGGGCCTGCGGGCGGCTTATGTGCTGTCTCAAGTATGAGCACCCGCTCTACGTGGAGACGAAGGCTAAGGCTCCCGCGCGCGGAGAGAAGGTACTGACGCCGGAGGGGCCGGGGCGGGTCGTCGGGCTGAACGTGCCGTCGGAGACCGTGAAGGTACGGCTCGACGAGACCGGACGGACGTGCTCGTGCTCTCTGGCCTCGGTCTGCGGGTCTCGTCAGGACTATGAGACTTCCCGTAAGGACGGCTCTATGCGTTGGGACGCGGAGTGAACATCCAACCCTGATCTCTCTGCTCCGGTTCTCCGTAGTCCTCAGGTACTCCTCCCGGCTGTGACATGGTGTGGAATCGGACGTTTCTGGATAGCTAGTCACAAACGATGACCGCGCCGCAGGAGGAGAACTGCCCGTGAATCCCAGTCCGACAGTACGGCGGGCCTTAGCGGTGGCGACCGCGGGCCTTCTCTTGACCACTGGGTGCGGCGGGAGTTCGCACGCGGCGCAGAAGCCTTCGACCCCCGGCGGACGCGGCGCCTCGGGCGGCGCGACCCCGACGGGCGCGCGCGGGAACGCGGCGTTGGCGAACGCCGACGTGGTCCCCGCGGACCTGCAGCAGTTCTACGACCAGAAGCCGACCTGGGCGCCCTGCGCGACGGACAGCAGCCTGCCCGGCTGGACCTGCGCGAAGATCACGGTGCCGCTGGACTACTCGGACCCCGCGAAGGGGACGACGTACATCATGGCGACCCGCAAGGCCGCCACCGGGCCAGCAGACCAGCGGGTGGGTTCGCTGCTGCTGAACCCCGGCGGCCCCGGCGGCGCGGGCATCGCCTACGCGCAGGACCCGAACGTGGTGACGAAGAACGTGGCGGCGCACTACGACATCGTCGGCTTCGACCCCCGCGGCGTCGGCCAGTCGGACCCGGTGCGCTGCCTGTCGGACGACACCGCGGCGATGGACGAGTTCGTCCAGGCGGACCCGATGCCCCACACCGACGCGCAGGTGGCGGAGGTCGTGAAGGAGTCACAGGCGATCGGCAAGGCCTGCGAGCAGAAGTCGGCCCGCATCCTGCCCTACGTCGGCACCCCCAACGCGGCACGCGACATGGACGTCCTCCGAGCGGTCCTGGGCGACGCCAAGCTCCACTACCTGGGCAAGTCCTACGGCACCTACCTGGGAGCCGTCTACGCGGGCCTGTTCCCCCAGAACACCGGCCGGCTGGTCCTGGACGGCGCCATCGACCCCACCCTGACCGCCAAGCAGATGAACATCGCCCAGGCCCAGGGCTTCGAGAAGCTGATCCGCGAATTCGCCGCCGACTGCGTCACCCAGACCAACTGCCCCCTCGGCACCGACGGCAGCACAGCAGTCGACAAGCTCATGACCTACCTCCAGTCCCTCCAGGACCACCCAGTCCCCACCCACGACGGCAACCGCACGGTGAACTACGGCCTCGCCCTCACAGCGGTCCTCCAGGTGATGTACGTCCCCCAGTACTGGAGCGACCTCCGCGACGCCCTGAGCGCCGCCATGAACGGCGACGGCACCCGCCTCCTCCAGTGGGCGGACCTCTACAACGACCGCACCAGCGGTACATACGACAATCAGACCGACGCCAACATCGCCATCAACTGCCTGGACCGCCCCGACCCCGACGCCGAGAACGCCCAGCAGATCGAGACCAAAGAGGTCCCGGACTACAAAACCCAAGCCCCCCTCCTCGGCGAAATGCTGGCCTGGGCCGACCTCTCCTGCGCCACCTGGCCGGTGAAACCACAAACCCAACCAGCCCCCATCACCGCCGCAGGCAGCGCCCCCATCCTCGTAGTGGGCACAAAAGACGACCCCGCCACCCCCTACCCCTGGGCCCAGGGCCTGGCCAAGCAGCTCCAAAACGGCCACCTCCTCACCTTCAACGGAAGCGGCCACACCGCCTACACCCGAGGCTCCCAGTGCATCGACAACGCAGTCGACAGCTACCTCATCCAAGGCACCGTCCCCCCCGCAGGGATCACTTGTGACGTCGGCGCCTAGCGTCAGGTACACTCGTGCACCGGCCCGCGGCGCACGCTGACGGGTCGGGCCTCCTTAGCTCAGTCGGCCAGAGCGACGCACTCGTAATGCGTAGGTCGTCGGTTCGATTCCGACAGGAGGCTCTCCTCTGACCAGGGCGTCCGCTGATCCGGCGGGCGCCTTTGTCGTTCCTCGGTGGCGCCGCCCGTGGCAGTTGTGGACCGGATGCGGCTTCTGCGCTGTGGTGCGACGCTGGTGAGACCGGGCCACCGGTCGGTCTCCCAGGCCAAGGGGGTATGCCCATGAGTCGGCGCAAGCGCTCGCGGGCCTTTACGTCGGTGTTCCTTCTTGTCGTGCTGACCGCTGCGGGCTGTGCGTCCGCGTCTGCGGGCAAGACGGGGAGTAGCAGCGCACCGGCACCGGCTTCTGGGGGCAGCGGTCCGAGTATCAGTCCGTCGGTCCCCACCGGGCAGCAGCTTGGCGCCGCGCTGCTCACTGCCGCTGACCTTGGCGGGAACTTCGTGGCCACTGGTCCCGGCTCCGGTAATGGCAGCGGGAGCGGCGGCGGCACGGGCGGCGGTGGCTCAAGTGGCGGCGGTGCGATCAGCAGCAGCGGCTGCCCGGCGCTCGACACGCTTGTCGGTGGCGGTGGTTCTGGGCTGGGTAATCGGCAGGAAGCCGATTTCTCCGCCGGCGCTACGGGTCCGTTTCTGGACGAGGTGCTCGTCGACGGTTCGCCAGGTGCGGCTGATGCCGGGTACGCACAGTTGAGCAGCGCACTCGCCTCCTGCAAGTCGTGGACGGTCACCAGCGGGGACGTGTCCCTGACGTTCGGCTTCACGCCGATCACGTTCTCCTCCGCGCCGGATACGACGGCGGTCAGGCTCGACGGTGCGTACCAGGGCTTCGAGCTCAACGGGTACATCGTCTGCGAGGAGCTCTCGCCTGTTGTGCTCGGCTATGTCTTCTTCCAGATCGGCAGTGGATCGTCGCAAGTCGCGTATGTCGACTTCAGTCAGGCGGTCGCGAAGGTGGAGCAGGTCCTGAGCCTCGGAACGGCTTCGCCGGTCTCGGTGTAGCGATGCTCTAGAGCTTGCCCAGGGCGGTCTTGGCCAGCGCCGTCAGCGCGTCGGCGACCGGCGGTGGGGGCAGGGTTTCGGGGTCGGAGCCTTTGCCGCCCTTGGAGATGCTGATGTCGACGGCGGTGGCGCCCTTGGCCGCGTAGATGTCGTAGATGTCGGCGCCGAGGCCGTAGACCAGTGCGCCAGCGTCGGGGCCGAGGGCGGGGACGGGTTGGGTTTGGTGGGTGCCTTGGATCTGGTGGATGAAGGCGGCGGGGCCGACCTGGATGATGACGTCGTCGGCCGCGCCCGCGCCGTCGAAGGTGCAGGAGCTGCCGTTGCCGCCGGCCGCCTGTTGTTCGACGCCGGGGGCCACGTCGTCGCCGAGGGCGGTCTTGGCCTGGTCCTGGGTAAGCAGGGAGCAGGCGGCGGGGAACTTGCCGTCGCCGTTGCCACCGGCGGGTGCGGATGGTTGGCCGAGGGGCGCGGTCGTCGACTGGCCGGATGCGGCGTTCTGCGGTGACGCACTCGACGAGCTCGACGAGCAGGCCGCGACGGCGAACGGCAGCGCTATGAGGACCGCGGCCAGTGTGATGCGGCGTCCGGTGTCGGTCATTTCTCCCCCTTCGATGCAACCCACGGTCGTGGGCTGCATCGAAGGTATGGAGTGGCCGCTGAGGTGCGTATCCGCGAAGTCACCTGTGTTTGTCTGTAGGCCCCTGACACATCTGCGGGAAGGATGTGCTGCCGAGGGGCTTTCGAGGCGGCGTCAGGCTCCGCAGTCGGAGGCCCCGTCGCCCTCTGCGATGCCCAGCACCAGCGGGTCCACCTCCGCCTGGAGCATCGGGTCGCCGAGGGGCTGTAGGTCGCCGTCGGTGCGGAGGTAGCGCTGGGCGAGGATGAGGGCCCGGTCGAGGTCGAGTTGGTGGGCTTCGATGAAGACGGCTTCGGTGCGCTCCCCCTCGTACGTCGTGTAGCCGTCGTAGGCGAGCGTGATGGCCGTGGTGCCCGCCTCCGCGGTGGCCAGGTACTCGCGGGCCGCGTCGATCGTCTCGGGGACGTCCGCGCCGGGGCTGACGGCGAAGCGCGTGAGGGTGGCGGTGCCGTCCTCGCGACGTGCGAAGGAGAAGGGCGTGAAGGGTTGGTCGGATAGTTGTGCGTTCTCCAGCGCGTAGTCCAGCGCGGTGAACACGAGCTCTTTGGTGCTGTCCGTGGTCTCGTCCCAGATGGTCACACGGTCAGCCTTACAGACCGGTCCCGCGCGCGGAGGCCTATTAGCCTGGCTCCATGAGTGGCGACTACAGGATGAAGCGGGCTTATAGCGCTGCGTCCCAGGCGGACGGCAAGCGGGTCCTGGTGGATCGGCTGTGGCCGCGCGGCGTGGGCCGGGAAGAGGCCGCGCTCGACCTGTGGCCCATCGATGTGGCGCCCTCCAACGAACTCCGGAAGTGGCTCCATGCGCACCGCGACGAGTACGCGGAGTTCGAAGCGCGCTATAACGCCGAACTCGAGGGAGACGCCCAACAGGCTGGGCTCGCAGAGGTGCGCGCTCTGCACGCCAAGCACACCGTCACGCTTGTCACCGCCGCCAAGGACGTCGAGCACAGCCACGTCCCCGTACTCGTCAAGCGCCTCCAGGAGGGGTCTTGAAAGGCGAGTAAAGCCCCTGCGGTACAAAGTTCTACGGCAAGTGGTCTGAAGAAGGCCGCAGAGACTCTGGAGTCCGGCACGGAGTAGCCGGGCGCCCTTATCTACAGGGGCGTCAGTTCACGGTCGCGGTGTCGTCGATCAGCCAGCTGTTCGAGCCGGTGTCGTAGTCGTAGATCGGACGCCCCTTCGCGCCGCTGGTCTGGAACGGCTTGCCGTGGTCGTCGATCCGCACGGTCCCGGACCGGCTCCCGCTGCTCCAGTCCAGCTCCAGGTACCACGCCACGTTCACCATGTGCGCGTGCGCATAGACGGTCAGCACCTGCGGATCGGACTGCGACACCTTGAAGGGGAAGTCCACCGCGGGAACCACGGTGTCGCCCTGCTGCCCCGCCTTGGGATTCGCCAGCGGCCGGTCGGCGTCCAGGTTGACGTCGAACGACACCGGCTGGATCCCGCTCCCGCACCCCGACGCCATGGAGAACGCGGACCAGGGCAGCGGCGCGGCCTTACTGACGGTCCGGACGTGCAGCCCCGACAGGACCACCGCGTCCGACGACGTCCCCTGCACCGCCAGCTCGATCTTCATGGTGCCCGCCGGCACGGCGCCCAGCGCGGCGGCCCAACCCCGGGCGTCCTGCTCGGCCGGCGGAGGAGGAACCTCGCTCGGCTTCCTGTTCAGCAGGTACCACTGCTCGCACTTGTCCTCCCACTGGTAGGGGCGGATGGTCACGGCTATAGGCAGAGCAGCCGAGGAAGAGGAAGACGCAGAGGAGGGCACGGCAGAACTGGAAGAGGACGCGCCAGACGAACTCTGTAGAGATGACGGGACGGAGGGAGAGGAGGGAGAGGCGGAGTTGAATGGGGAGGGAGCAGTAGAGGGAGAAGACGAACTCTGTAGAGAACCCGGCGCAGAGCCCGCAGCCGGATGACCACCGGATCCCGAGGACGCGAAAGCGGCACCGGCCACAGCCGCCCCGACTCCCAGGACGGCAAGCACAGCGAGCGCCGGAAGCAGGCGGCGCCGTCCTCGCGAAGAGGCGGGAGGGTCAGCAAAGGCAGAGACGTCAGGAGGCTCGACGGGAGGGAGTTCTGCAGAGGAAGCCGCCGGCTCCTCCGGAGCCGCCTCAGTAATCACCGCTGTCTCAGCGGCCGTTGAGGAACGCGCCTCAACCGCCGCCATCCAGAGCCGATAAAGCGTCGCCATTTCCGTCGCGGAGGCTCCCGTCAACCGCGCGAACTTCTCTATGACGCCGTACTCCGGGGGCACAGTCTCGCCCTGCACATACCGATGCAGCGTCGAGGTCCCCACGTGCAGCCGCTTCGCCAGGACCCCGTAACTCAGGCCCGACCGCTCCTTCAGATCGCTCAGCAGAGCGGCGAAACCCTCCGAACCCGACGCCACGCGGCTACCTCCCGTCCCGGATCGGCGTCCCATCCCAGACGCTAATCCGCAGCTCATGCTACGGGAAACCGTCCCGCACGCGACCCGGAGCCCTTCCACCCCCGGCGCGCCCCGCCCCGGGACGGACAAGCTCCGGAGTCATGACGAACCACATCACGCCGACCGCCAAGACCCTCCTCGCCGCCGCCCTTGCGGCCTCCGCCCTCCTGGGCCTGAGCGCCTGCGGCAGCGACACGTCCAAGCCCTCCGCAGCCGCCGCGGGCAGCCCGACCGCGAACCAGTCCCAGCAGTCCCCCGCGCCGAACGCCGCGACGACGGCCACGACCCAGGCGCCGGACGTGGCTCAGGCCTCCACGCAGGCGCAGGGCCAGCCGCAGGGCCAGCCGCAGAACCAGACGCAAACCCAGGCCCTCGCCACTCCGGTGACCAAGAAGCCCTCCGCCCCGAAGACCTCGACGCCGAAGCCCCCGAGGCCCTCCACCACCGCCGGCTCAGGCCTCGCCGCTGCCTGCACCACCGACCAGCTCAAGGGCACCGTCTCCGCCCTCGTCCGCCCCATCAACCACGTCCTGCTCACCGTCACCAACACCGGCGGCGCCGCCTGCAGCGTGTACTACTACCCCGACCTGCGCTTCGACGCCGACCAGCAGGCCGTCACGCAGCCCGTCGAGGACAGCAAGCCGCAGGCCGTGGTCACCATCGACCCGGGCCAGTCGGCCTACGCCTCCATCGGCACCTCCGCCGCCGACAGCTCCGCCGGCAAGGTCGAGCCCCAGGTGGAGGTGTTCCTGGAGTCCCGGGACCAGTCCGGCTCTCTGCCCGGCTCCCTGAAGCTGTCCCTGCCCAACGACACGGTCGTGGACCAGAACTCCGCGTTCGTCACCTACTGGCAGTACGACATGCAGAGCGCCATCGCCTGGTGAAGGTCCGGGGCAGGCCGACCCGCGCCCCGGCCGCGGGTCGGATGTCCGTGGTCCGGCGGTACGGAGAATCACCCGCGCCGCCGAACCACGGCACGCGACAACCCCCTTCGAAAACACAGAGCATTACCGTGGTTGCATGGAGTCATCACCGGTCGGGATCCGCGACGTGCTCGCCATCCCCGACTTCCGCCGGCTGTGGACGGCCCTGTCGCTGTCCAGCCTCGGGGACTGGCTCGGGCTGCTGGCGCAGTCCTCGCTGGCGGTGTCCCTGGCCGGGGGCGGCTATGCGGGCCGCTCCTATGCGGTCGCCGGCGTCTTCGTGGTGCGGCTGATCCCGGCCGTCCTGTTCGGGCCGATCGCCGGGGTGGTCGCCGACCGGCTGGACCGGCGCTGGACGATGGTGGCCGGCGACAGCGCGCGCTGTCTGTTCTTCATCTCCATCCCCCTGGTCGGCACCTTGTGGTGGCTGTTCACGGCCACCTTCCTGATCGAGATCGCGGCGATGTTCTGGATCCCGGCCAAGGAGGCCACGGTCCCGAACCTGGTCCCGCCGCGGCTCCTGGAGCCGGCGAACCAGGTGTCGCTGCTCACCGCGTATGGCACCGCTCCCATCGCGGCGGGAGTGTTCACCGTGCTGTCGCTGATCACGCGGGGCCTGGCGAGCCAGTGGAACTTCTTCACCGCCAAACCGGTCAGCCTCGCTCTCTACTTCGATGCGCTCACCTTCCTGTTCTCCGCTCTTACGATTGCGCGCCTTAAGAGCATCCCTGCGCGCTCCGCTACAGAGCGCGCCGCAGAGCGCCGCCACACCACCGACACTCGTTCCCCGCTCCGCGCCCTCTTCGACGGCTGGCACTACCTCGGCGAGGACAAGAGGATCCGCGGTGTGATCATCGGCACAACCGGAGCTTTCGCGGCCGGCGGCGCGGTGGTCGGGCTGGCCCGGACCTACGTCGGGGATCTCCATGCGGGCCAGGCAGCGTATGGCGTCCTGTTCGGCACCGTCTTCCTCGGCCTGGCCGCCGGGATGTTCTCCGGCTCGCGGGTGCTGGCCGGCGTGTCGCGGGAGCGGCTGTTCGGCTCCGTCATCTTCGCCGCGGGCCTGGTCCTCTGCGTGTTCGCCCTGGTGCCGATCCTGCTGCTCAGCGTGCTGTGCGCGCTGGTCATCGGCTTCCTCGGCGGGACCGCGTGGATCATCGGGCAGACGATGCTGGGCCGCGAGGTGGCCGACGAGCTGCGCGGCCGGACGTTCGCCTTCGTCCAGTCCCTGATCCGGGTGACGCTGGTCCTCATCCTGGCCGTGTCCCCGGCGGTGGCCGGCATGTTCGGGGCGCACACGCTAAGCGTTCCCGGCGCATCGATCACCTATGGTGGCGCGGCCATCACCCTTTTCGGCGCGGGACTGCTGGCAATGGGCGTCGGGTGGGTGGCGTACAGGATGATGGATGACGTGCCAGGGAAATCGTTGCGGAACGAACTGAAGGCGGCGCTCAAGCGCACCGCCGCTCCGACGCGCGCCGGGGGCGTGGCGGAGTCGGGGACCACCTCCGGACCGGCGGCCGGAGCCGACGGGAACCCGCTGCCGGAAGGCACCGGGATCGAAAGGCCCGCGCACACCTATACCGGTACCTTCCTGTCCTTCGAGGGCGGCGACGGCAGCGGCAAGTCCACGCAGCTGGACTTGGTCGCCGACTGGCTGCGCGGGCGCGGCCACGAAGTCGTGGTGACCCGCGAGCCGGGCGGGACGCTGCTGGGAACGAAGCTGCGCAACATCGTGCTCGACGCGCAGAACGCAGACGTCATCTCCCCGCGCGCCGAGGCGCTGATCTACGCCGCGGACCGCGCGGACCACGTCGAGCGGGTGATCCGGCCGGCCCTGGAGCGCGGCGCGGTGGTGATCACCGACCGCTACGTCGACTCCTCGCTGGCCTATCAGGGCGCGGGGCGCGCACTGTCGGCCCGGGAGGTCGAGCTGCTGTCGCACTGGGCCACGCAGGGCCTGATGCCGGACGTCACGGTTTTGATGGACCTGGACCCGATCGAGGCGGCGCGGCGGCGCAAGACCCCGGCCGACCGGCTGGAGCTGGAGTCCGTGGACTTCCACCGCCGGGTCCGCAACCGTTATCTGGAGCTGGCCGCGGCCGAGCCGGAGCGGTTCATCGTGATCAACGCCCTGGAGACGATCGAGCAGATCTCCGGGCGCATCAAGTCACGGCTGGAGGGCCGGATCCACCTGTCGCGTCAGCAGATGACCGAGGAAGCGGCACGCCGTGAGGAGGAGCGCCGTAAGGCTGCGCAGGAGCGCGCAGCGCAGATGGCAGAGCTTTCCGACGCAGAGCGCCGCCGCGCCGAGGCCGAAGCCGAACAGCGGGACCAGGCGGAGCGGGAGCAGGAGACGCGGGAGTTCGCGCGGCAGGAACACATGCGGCGCTTAGAGGAAGAGGCGGCCAGGGCCGAGCGCGCGGCGCGCGAGCGGGCCCAGGGTGCGGGCTCCAGCGAGTTGTCCTCGCGCCCCTCGCCGACCGATCGGCCGGCGATCCGACCGACCACGCCGACCACCACGTCGGCCACATCGGCCACATCGACGACCGGACCGGCGACCCGCCCGGGGCAGACGACGGATTCGTATTCGCCGTCCCCGCGCGCCGTCACGCCGGCTCCCCCGAGCACCACACCGCGAGCCGAGGAGATCTCCGCACCGCCGGTCCGCGGCGAATGGGAAGTCCCGGACTACGTCACCAAGCCGGAGTTCGACGAGGAACCGGAACAGGACGCGCTGTCCATGGCCGACGAGCTGTTCGGCGCCCGGCAGCCGTCCCGGCACGGCGGGGACGACGCGTGAGCGGCCACGGCGCGCCGTTCGAGCCCTACGGCGTCTGGACCGATCTGGTCGGCCAGGACCACATCGGCGCCGAGCTCTCGCAGGCCGCGCTCGGCAACGGCATGACGCACGCCTGGCTGCTGACCGGACCGCCCGGCTCCGGCCGCTCGACGGCGGCGCGCGCCTTCGCGGCGGCGTTGCAGTGCACGACGGAGAGCGAACCGGGCTGCGGGCACTGCCTGGGCTGCCGGACCGTCCTGGAGGGCACCCACCCCGACGTGCTCCAGCTGGCCACCGACCAGCTCTCGATCGGCGTGGCCGACACCCGCGGCCTGGTCCGCCGCTCGTCGATGACCCCGTCCTCGGGCCGCTGGCAGGTGCTGCTGATCGAGGACGCCGACCGGCTCACCGAGGCGGCCGGCAACGTCCTGCTGAAGGCGGTCGAGGAGCCCTCGTCGCGCACGGTGTGGATCCTGTGCGCGCCGGGCCGCGACGACATGCTGCCCACGATCCGCTCCCGCTGCCGCCACCTGCTGCTGCGCACGCCGCCCTCGACGGCGGTCGCGGAGATCCTGGTGCGGCGGGACGGCGTGGACCCGATCCGCGCCCGCGAGGCCGCCCGCGCCGCGCAGGGGCACATCGGGCGGGCGAAGCGGCTGGCGACGGACGACGAGGCACGCGCGAAGCGCACAGAGGTACTGGCGATGGCGTCCTCGCTGACCGACATAGGGTCGGCGCTGTCCGCGGCACAGCGGCTGGTCGACGCGACCATCTCCGAGGCGAAGCGCGAAGCCGAGGACCGGAACGTCATAGAGACCGCGGAGATGCGGGTCGCGCTGGGCTACCAGGAGGGGTCGCGCAAAGCGATTCCCGGCGCCGCCGGCGCGCTGAAGGACCTGGAGTCACGGCAGAAGAAGCGCACGACCCGGATGCAGCGCGACGCACTGGACCTGGCGTTGGTGGACCTCGCGGCGTTCTACCGCGACGTGCTCGCCGTCCAGCTCGGCGCGATCGGCGGGCCGGGCGGAGACGTCACCGAGCCCATCCACGACGACCAGTACGCGGCAGTACGTAAGATCGCCGCGGCGGGAACACCGGAGGCGACGCTAAGGCGGATCGAAGCGGTACTGGACTGCCGGAAGGCTGTGGAGCGGAATGTGGCACCGCTGTTGGCTGTAGAGGCCATGGCGGTGAGTCTCCGATAGAGAACCCTTAGAGGCGGTCGTCTCTAAGGTCGGGACTACACAGCTACGCGCCAGGGCCGCACCGCAGCCACAGGCGTTGCCTCTCTGATGGCCCGCTCCCGGTGCTCCTTAGGGCTGATTCCGCGCACCCGCTTGAAGGCCGCGCTTAGCGCGAACGCACTGCCGTACCCGACTTGTTCGGCCACTGATGCGATCGTCGCGGAGGGGTCGCGCAGGAGGTCTGCGGACAGCGCCAGCCGCCAGTTCGCCAAGTAGGCCATAGGCGGCTCCCCGACCTCAGCGGTGAACCGCCGCGCAAGGGCTGCTCTGGAGACATGCGCGGCGTCGGCGAGGGCTGCGACAGTCCACGGCTGCGCGGGGGCGTCGTGGATCAGGCGAAGCGCCGTGCCGACCACCGGGTCGTCCTGCGCGCGGTACCAGGCGGGCGTCTCGACGTCGGGACGCGCCAGCCAGGTGCGCAGCGCGACCACGGTCAGCAGGTCCAGAAGGCGGTCCAGGACCGCGTCCTGGCCGGGGGTGTCGCGGGCCACCTCATCGCCCAGCAGCGGGATCAACGGCGTGTCGCACTCCCCGTCGCGCAGCACGGCCAGCGGCGGGAGCGCGGACAGCAGCGGCGCGCAGATCTCGCTGAGGACCTGGTACGTACCGGTGACCAGGACCGTACTGCCGTCCGGGGCGTTGCCCCAGCTGCGGGTGCCGAGGGTACGCAGGTCGCCGAGTTCCTCACCGTCGGGCGTGGTGCAGCGCTGGCCGGGATGGATGACAGCCTGCGGCGCCGTGGCGGGGTCGTCGGCGAACACGTACGGATCGGGGCCGCGCAGGATCGCCAGGTCCCCGGTGTGCAGCCGGGTCGGCACGCCCTCGTCCGGGACCACCCACCCGGTCCCCGAGACCACCGCGACCAGGGTCAGCGGCGCCTCGTCCTGGACCCGCAGCGACCAGGGCGGAGTGAGGAGCGAACGCAGCAGGAAGGCGCCGTCGGCACGCGGTCCGTTGAGCAACCCGGCTATGACGTCCATCCTTCGACTGTAGACGATCGCGTATGGAAGCGTGGAGTCTGGACCATTCTGGATCTCATTCCCGGCCGCTGTACTGGACTCATGAACGAGAACGCGAACAACTCTCTGATCCTCGTCCTCGGCGCCTCCGGCAAGACCGGACGGCGGGTGGCCGACCGTCTGGAGGCCGCCGGCGCGAACGTGCGCCGCGGTTCCCGCTCGGCGAGCCCGGCCTTCGACTGGGAGGACCCGGCTACGTGGCCGGCCGCGCTGCGAAACGTCACGAGCGTCTATGTGTCCTTCTTCCCGGACCTGGCCGTGCCGGGGGCACCGGAGGCCGTGGCGGCGTTCACCGCAGAGGCCCGGCGGGCCGGTGCGCGGCGCGTGGTGCTCCTCTCGGGGCGCGGTGAAGCGGAGGCGCAGCGAGCCGAGGAGGCCGTCGCGGAGTCGGGACTGGAATGGACAGTGGTCCGCTCCAGCTTCTTCGCGCAGAACTTCTCCGAAGGCGCCTTCTACGACGCGGTGATGTCCGGCGAGGTCGTTCTGCCGGTCGAGGATGTGCGGGAGCCGTTCATCGACGTCGAGGACATCGCCGACGTCGCGGTCGCCGCGCTGACCGAGGACGGCCACCACGGACAGATCTACGAGGTGACCGGACCGCGCCTGCTGACGTTCGCGGAGGCGGTCAGCGCTATAGCGGAGTCCTCAGGACGACAGATCACTTACACATCGGTTCCGCTGGAGGCCTTCACCGCGTTCCTCGCGGAAGCCGGAGAGGCGCCGGAAGTGATCGAGATGCTCGCCTACCTCTTCACGGAAGTGTTGGACGGCCGCAACGCCTATGTGGCCGACGGAGTGAAGCGCGCTATAGGGCGACCGCCGCGCGACTTCGCAGAGTACGCCCGCAACGCAGCGGAGAACGGAGCCTGGAAATGAAGACGCGTGTGTCCGGCAGCGGCGTCCTTGCCGCCGCGACGGTCGTGACCGGCCTCATCGCCGGCGTCTACTACGCCTTCGCCTGCTCGGTGATGCTGGGACTCGGTGCCTCCAGCGACCGGACCTTCGTCGAGGCGATGCAGAACATCAACAAGAAGATCGAGAACCCGCTGTTCTTCCTGACCTTCTTCGGCGCACTCGTCCTGTCGGCCTGGGCCCTGCGGACCTACCGCCACGACCACCGGCTCCGCCTCTGGATCGCCGCCGGGCTGGTGCTCTACACGATCGGCCTACTCACCACGATGGCCGTCAACGTTCCGCTGAACAACCAGCTGGCCAATGCCGGCGCCGCGGCGAAGATCGCCGACCCGGCGGCCGTGCGGGCCCGGTTCGAGGACACGTGGAACGCGTGGAACATCGCACGGGCACTGCTGAGTACAGGTGCCGCGGCGTGCCTGGCTCGGGCGCTGCTGCTGGCCGGCCGACACGGGAACGCGCCACAGCCTCAGGCGGCGCCGGCTCAGCAGCGGACGTGGAGCGCTGTTTGACCGGGTGGAAGGACGGTCGCGGAGACGGCCCTGTGGGATTCGCTATAGAGAATCCCACAGGGCCGATTCGCTTTAGTGTCCGTCTACAGAGTCCGTGCCCATCGCCTCGGCCCAGGCGGCCAGCGCTTCGAAGTCCTCGGCTGTCAGGCCGATCGCCGGATCTATCCGGCGCAGCAGCGCGGGGCCGTCGTGCCAGTCGCTGACCCACTCCCGGTCGGCGTCGGTGATCTCGTCGTCGATCCACGCGAACGGACGGCCGTCCGCCCACGCCACGATCTCGGGCGTCTTCCAGTAGACCCCGTCCGCCGGCTCGACGCGGTCCTCGGGCCAGACGATGACCGGCAGTTCGGGCAGGCCGAGGACCGGGCCGATGTACTCGTTCGCCTCGTGCTGCCAGGTGGTGGCCCAGATCAGCGTGAAGGGCAGTGCGGCCAGGGCCGGGCCGTGGTCGGGGTTGAGCCAGACCCGCAGCGGTTTGACCTCCTCGTCCGGCATCCCCAGCAGGGTCAGCAGGATCTTGCGCTCCTCGGCCCAGCTCGGCGGCAAGAATTTGTGCGTCGTATAGCCCGCAGGACGCCGCGTCGGTTTGGCCGCGTACGGATTCAAAGGTCCGTCCACGTCGATCAACAGCATCGGCTTCATGGGATCGCCCCTCCCCCTCGACTGCCCGAACGTTATCGGGCAGTCCTCAGGGGCGCCGCAGGAGTATCAAGCCGCGGCGACGCAGAAGGGATGCCCCTCGGGGTCGGTGAGGACCGTCCAGCGCTCCCCGCCGGGCTGGAAGTCCGGCTGCTTGGCGCCGGCGGCCAGCAGGTCCTGGATCGCCTGCGCCTTGTCGGCGACGGTGAAGTCCAGGTGGGCGTGCTTGGCGGGGTCGGGCCAGGCCGGGGGCCGGTAGTCGGCGACCTTCTGGAAGGCGAGGTGGACCGGGCCTTCGCCGACGTAGACGAAGGTTTCGTCGGTGTCGGT
This sequence comes from Catenulispora sp. EB89, assembly GCF_041261445.1. NCBI lineage: Bacteria > Bacillati > Actinomycetota > Actinomycetes > Catenulisporales > Catenulisporaceae > Catenulispora > Catenulispora sp. EB89. The sequence goes on along the minus strand of NZ_JBGCCU010000005.1, from coordinate 409,479 downwards.
GATCGGCCAGCCGGTCGCGGCACTGTAGAAGGCGGCGAGGGCCGCCGGGTCGGCGCTGTCGAACATGATCGTGGTGAGGGTCAGTGGTGCGTTCATGGGGAAGAGGATGCGCCGCACAGGCGGTGGACGTATTGAAGATTCTTGCGGGCGCGGATCTGTCGGTCCCGGCAGCTAGCGTCGGTGGGGTGCAGACCGCCACGACCCTCGCGACACGGCCCGAGTTCTCGGTGCACGAGGTCGACTGCCTCGGCGGGGGTCCTGCGTGGTCAAGCTCCGAGGAGCACCAGACCCACCGTCTGGTGTTGATCCGTAAAGGACGGTTCCGGCGCTGGACCAACGGAGTCGAGACCGATGTGGACCGCACGACCGCCTATGTGGCGGCTCCCGGTGAAGAGGAGCGCTTCGCGCATCCGGCAGGCGGGGATGTCTGCACATCAGTGGGATTCTCCAGAGATCTCTGGGGGCGGCTCCCTGTAGGGCGCGTCGTATATGTAGACGCGCGCATTGAGTTAGCACATAGGCGGCTACTAGTGGCCGCCTCTACAGGAGATGCGGACTACGCGGCCGCCGAAGAACTCCTTAGGCTTGTCGCACTGGCTGCCGGATACGCAACGAAATCCGTGATCGGGGACGGCGTATTAGCGGCGGCGGCCCGCGAGGCGATCCTGGCCGACGCTCCTCAGTCGGCGACGCTATGCGGTCTCGCGGAGCTGTTGGGAGTCTCGCCGTTCCGTCTCAGCCGCGTCTTCTCGCGGCAAACCGGTACGTCGTTGACGCGCTTCCGCAACAGGGTGCGCGTCGGCCGCGCGATGGAGCGGCTCGCCGACGGGGAGACGGCACTGGCGGACCTCGCGCACGACCTCGGCTTCGCCGACCAGGCGCATCTGACGCGGACCGTGCGCGAGCACGTCGGCCACACTCCCGTGGAACTGCGGCGGCTGTTGGCGAGCACGTAGCACGTTCACGCAGGCCGCACCGTCGAGCAGGCCGCACAGTCGTTCAGGCAGCACAGTCGTACAGACAGCACAGTCGTACAGGCAGCACGAAGGCCCCGCAGGATCTCTCAATCCGGCGGGGCCGTATGCGCGCTCTTCACGGGAATCCCCCGAATCAGCAGGAGGGCTTGCCTGCCTACACCCGGGCCGACTGCATCGGCGTCCGCACGCCGTGCCGGTTCAGCGGGACCGTCGCGACCTGTCCCTGGCGCAGCGGCTGCGCGCCGGGAGGGGTCGCGGGGGCCGGGACCGGCTGGCCCGGTGCCGTGGACGCCGAAGCCGGGGCCGGGACCGGCAGCGAGCCGGCCGGGGCGCCCGGGCCCGCCGCGACCGTGGCGTGCGCCGCCTCGGCCAGGAGCAGGCGGAGCTTCATCGTCTCGACGAGCTTGGCCGGGTTGTCCTCCTGGCCGCCGTAGGGCACGTCGATCGTCTCGATGACGCAGCGCGCCACCTCGTTGCCGGCGGCCTCGGCCAGGGTGCGGGTGAAGGCCAGGGCCGCGTCGTGGAACGGGCCCGGGTCCTCGGCGGCGGCGCGCATCCGCTCCAGGGCCGCGGCCAGCTGCTCGCGCTGGGACGGGTGGATGCGGCGGGCGGCCAGCTCGGCCATCAGCGTGAGCAGGGCCGTGCGGACCTCGCCGAGCTCGGCGACCAGCTCCGGGGAGGATTCGTACTCCAGCTGCACGCTCAGCACCAGCGGGTCGAGCAGGTTCCACTCGGCCTTGGGGCGGACCGTGGTGCCGCGGCCGTGGCGGATGCGCAGGACGCGCTTCTCCTCCAGGGCCTTGAGCGCCTCGCGCAGGATGGTGCGGCTGACCGCGAACTCGGCCGCGAGCGCCGCCTCCGGGGGCAGATCCGTGCCCGGCGGGAACTCGCCTTCCAGTATGCGCAGCAGCAGCCGCTCGACGACGGCGTTGGCGAGGCGGGCGGGCCGGATGACCCGGTGGACGTTCCATCCCTCGACGTACATGCTGCTGGTGCTCCTCGATCGTGCTGCTGCGTCACTGGCCGCCGCGCGGGGTCCGCCCGGCTTCCAGGCATCCGGTGTGATGTACCGACTTGCGCGCCAATGTACGAGCCGAGGTCTACTCAAGGCAGCTATCTGAGGGCTATTCCATCCTAAATGATGAATCCGCGCCCGGCTTGTCGGCGCGGTGGCGGCGCCTGCGCTTGATCAGCAGGAACAATGCCAGAGCCGTGATCAGCGGGAGCCAGCGGTTCTTCTCGTATCGGCCGTTCCAGACCGCGGCCAACGGGTCTTCGGAAAGCGATTCGTCCGAGAGCGCGGCGGTCGGAGAGAGCGCGGGGATCTCGGCATTGGTGATCTTGTCGGATTCCGATTCGGATTCCTGTTCTTTATTCGACGGCTCCGGCTCGGCCGGCTCGATCCGCTCGGGAACCTCGGTCGCCTCTGCTGTTGTGGCCACCTCGGACGGCTCGGCCGTCACGGCCGGCTCGGCCGCCTCGACCGCCTCGGCCACCTCGGCCACCGCCGTCGCAGAACCCACATCGAACTGCGCGGCCAGCACCTCGATCCAGGCCGCGCCCAACGCCTCGACGGCGCCGTGCCAGTCCTCCTGGGTGAACTCCAGGGCGCGCCCGGACAGCTCCAGCTCCGGAACCACCGTGACCAGGGTCCGCTCACCGTCCTCCCCGGCCTGGGCCAGGGTGACCCGGAGATACCCGGCCAGCGCACCGTTCCCGCGCGCCTGCGCGGCGTCCACGGCGATGTCCAGCGTCCCCTTGTGCGCCTCGGCACCCGCTATGCACGCGGTGCCGCGATAGGTGATGGCGGCCCCGGCGCCGGAGCCCACCTTCAGCTTCAACCGGCCGGCGACCACGTCCCCGGCGACCCCCTCGGGCCCGTCGGCCGGGGGCACCGCGTGCACCGCGTCGACGGTCAGCCCGGGCACGGCGCGCGCCATCTTCTCGGGATCGGTGAACGCCAGCCACATAGTCCGGTGCCGCACTGGCACCTCGACCTCGAACGCCATCGCGTACCCACCCCCTCGCCGGGAAGTCACCCGCGTGCCCGCCATCGTGCGGACCGCGTGCCTGGTGGCACGTTACCAGCGCTTGGACATCCCGCGGCTGACCTTGGTGACCAGATTCCGGGGGACGAGCTTGGCGACCGCGGTGATCGCCTTGTACTGCATGCTCGGCACGCTCACCGGAACGCCACGCCGCAGGTCGCGCAGGGCACCCTCGACGATCTCGTCGGCCTCCAGCCACATCCACCCCGGGATGTCGCCGGTGTCGATCTCCGCGCGCTCGTGGAACTCGGTGTGGGTGAACCCGGGGCAGACCGCGACCACCCGCACGCCGGTGCCGTGCACCTCGGCGGCGATGGACTCGCTGAAGTTGGTGACCCAGGCCTTCGCGGAGCTGTACGTGCCGCGCGGCACGAAGCCGGCGACCGAGGAGACGTTGATGATCGCGCCCTTGCCGCGCTCGATCATGCCCGGCAGCGCGGCGCGGGTCAGCCGCAGCACGGCGCGCACCAGCACGTCGAGCATGGCCTCCTCGTCCTCGACCGGATGCGACAGGAAGGCGCTGCCCTGGCCGAAGCCGGCGTTGTTGACCAGCACGTCGACCCCGCGCAGCGGATCGGCCAGGCGGTCCTCGACCAGCGCGCGGCCGTCCACGGTGCCCAGATCGGCGGAGAGCACCTCCACCTTGCCGGCGCCCAGCAGGCTGAGCTCGGCGGCGGCGTTCTCCAGGCGCTCGACGTTGCGGGCCACGAGCACCAGGTCATAGCGGGCCGCCGCGAAACGGCGGGCGAACGCGGCACCGATGCCGGCCGTCGCCCCGGTAATCAAGGCCGTCGTCATGGCCTCAAGCCTGGCATGCCCCCTCCGGCGCCACCAGAGGGGGGTGCCAGGTAGAGGACCGTCCTGGTGGCGACCACGTCCCCGCCGCCCCCGGCGTGCGGGTAGGTGTGCCAGGTGCGCCACAGCACGCCGTGCAGCCGCGCCGGGAGCGGCTCGACGACCACCGCGGTGATGGCGTCGGGGATGGCGGGGAAGACCGCGATGGTGGCCTCCGGGAGGCCGCCGACGTAGTCGCGCAGCGCCGAGGCCCAGCCCGGGAAGTGGGCGGATTCCACCTCGCGGACCTCGCAGCGGACCTCGTAGTGGTAGCCGTCGTCGAGTTCGCGCTCTATGGCTATCGGCAGCGGCCCGGGGGCGGCCTCGCGGCAGGCGACGGTCTCGCGGCAGACCAGGCGGCCGCGGTCGGCGGTGCGGACCAGGATCTGGTGCGAGGCGCCGAGGATGCGGACTTCGACGTCGAGGCTGCCGACCGGGTGTCTGTCGCTGTGTAAGGGCGGCTGGTCGGGGGCTTCCAGGGACCACGACAGCTCCGAGGCGCTGACGTCCCTATAGGGGACCGATAAGGGGGCGATCACGCACGATCAACGACTCAGTGGCTGCCAAGGTCACGAAGAAAGCGTATGGTCCTACGATTCGATGAGCCGATCCCGGGACGTGTGGCGCGGGGCCCGGATCAGCGACGACCTCGGCCGCGGTTGGTGTCTCGGCCCGTATCGCGGCCGGTATCACGGCCTGTGTCGCGGCCAGCGTCGCGGGCGTCATCCCGACCGGCGTCGCGGCCGCCGTCCCGACCCTGCTTGCGCCCCCGCCCCTTGCGCTCCCGGCCGGCGGGCTCCTCGTGCCCCACCTGACGGCCGTGCTCCGTTTCCCGCTGCATCACCGCCTTGCGGCGCCCCACCATCGGCAGGCCCAGCATCCCGAGACCGGCCCCGGCCAGGGGGGTGTAGAGCCACCAGCCGTGGCCGTCGGAAATCAGGGTTTTACGAAAAGGCAACAAAATGAGGAAAGCGGCAGCCCACAGCCCGATACCGATCCAGATAACCTTTGGCTCGTTGATCTGCATCGGCTCCAGTTTGGGCCGGCCGGCGCGGCCTCTTTGGGCGGTGCGCCCGGACGAGTCACGCTCCGGCGTGCCCTCCGGTTCCTCCGCTCGGCGCCTGCGGCCCTGGGTTGTCATGTGGACAGGATATCGAGGCGCGCGATCACCAGGCGAGGAGTGGGAGTTTGTCAGTTCAGACGGGAACGGAGGGCGGTCCCGGCGGGGTGGGCGTCCTGGAACGCGTCTTCAAGGTGCACGAGCGGGGATCCTCGTACGTCCGTGAGGTCCGGGGCGGGCTCGCCACGTTCTTCACCATGGCCTACATCCTGGTGCTGAACCCGATCATCCTGGGCGGCCCCAAGGACAAGTTCGGCCACGTCCTGAGCCACACCCAGCTGGTCACCTCCACCGCGGTGGTGGCCGGCGTGATGACGCTGATCATGGGCGTCGGCGGCAACCTGCCGCTGGCCATCGCGGCCGGGCTGGGCCTGAACGGCGTCGTGGCCTTCACCCTGGCCCCGACCATGTCCTGGCCGGACGCGATGGGCCTGGTCGTCCTGGAGGGGCTGGGCATCTGCCTGCTGGTGGTCACGGGACTCCGGCAGAAGATCATGGACGCCATCCCGCTGGCCCTGAAGAAGGCCATCGGCGTCGGCATCGGCCTGTTCATCGCCTTCATCGGCCTGGTCGACGCGGGCTTCGTCGGCAAGGGCTCGGGCACCCCGGTCACCCTCGGCGCCGGCGGCACGCTCAAGGGCTGGCCGATGTTCGTGTTCTGCATCGGCGTGCTGCTGACCCTGTGCCTGCTGGTCCGCAAGGTCCCCGGCGGCCTGCTGATCTCGATCGTCGGCACCACGGTCCTGGCGATCGTGGTGAACAAGATCGCCACGGTCCCCGACGAGGCCTGGGGCACCATCGCCCCCAAGGTCCCGCACGGCATCGTGGCGCACCCCGACTTCGGCCTGCTGGGCAACTTCAGCCTGTTCGGCGGCTTCCACCACGCGGGCGTGATGACGGCGATCGTGTTCGTCTTCACGCTGATCCTGGCCGACTTCTTCGACGCGATGGGCACCATCATCGGCATCAGCGGCGAGGCGGGCCTGCTCGACGAGGACGGCCGGCTGCCGAGCATCGGCCGCGTCCTGTTCATCGACGGCCTGGCGGCCTCCGCCGGCGGCGCGGGCTCGGCGTCGTCGAACACGTGCTTCGTGGAGTCCGCCGCCGGCGTCGGCGAGGGCGCGCGCACGGGACTGGCGAACATCGTCACCGGCGCGCTGCTGTTCCTGGCGGCGTTCCTGACCCCGGTGCTGACCATCGTGCCGTCCCAGGCCGCGGCCCCGGCGCTGGTCGCGGTCGGGTTCCTGATGATGACGCAGGCGAAGGACATCAACTGGGACGACTGGGAGATCGCGGTCCCGGCGTTCCTGACCATCGCGCTGATGCCGTTCACCTACTCGATCACGAACGGGATCGGCGCCGGCTTCATCCTGTTCTGCGTGCTGAAGGTGGTGCTCGGCAAGGCGCGGGACGTGAACTGGCTGATGTGGATCGTGGCGTTGTTCTTCGTGGTGTACTTCGCGCTGGATCCGATCAAGCAGGCGCTGGGGATCGAGTAGCCGATCGGCCGGCGGCGGCCTCTAGGAAGCGACTAGCTTCGACGCTTGTCGATTTCCCAGAGGTCCAGCGCCACCGGGAAAGGCTCTTCGAGCTCGAAAGCCCCGTCGAATCGGCCGACGAGTTCGTAGGAGCCGAGGTCCTGGTCGAGCTTGAAGACCTCGACCACGGTCTTGTCACCGATGTTGTCGACGATCCAGAAATGCGGGATCCCGGCGGCGGCATACCTGCCCGGTTTCTCCTTGCGGTCGCGAGTCCTCGACTCGGGCGAGATGACCTCGACGACCAGCAGTACGTCGGCCGCCTCGAAGCCGGTCTGGAGGATGCTGCCCAGCGCCGCGTTGTCGACAACCAGAACATCGGGTTCGACTCGGTTCTTCTCGTCAAGTCTCACTGTCATCCGGTCCGCCACCAACAGATGCGGCGGCACCGTCCGTTCCAAAGCGCTGTTGATGGCGTTGATGGCCAGAAGGTGGAAGAACGCCTGAGGACTCACAAAGATCAGGTTCCCGTCGATCAGCTCCGTGTGAGGAGGCAGATCAGGGATCCGATCCAGGTCTTCAGCGACATACGGCCCGGCATGCGTGGGGCGCAGCGGCTCTGCGGTCACACTCACAGCGTACCTCCGGATACGGGTGGTTAATCTGCCGATACCCAGTGTGCACAAACAAGCGATTCGCCGCGCCGACAACAGCAGCATTCACCCATTCAGAGCATTGTCACGCCCCGAGCAACCCCTACCGCCCCCGAGCCTTCACCAGCCCCGTCTCGTAGGCCAGCACCACCGCCTGCACCCGGTCCCGCAGCCCGAGCTTCATCAGGATCCGCCCGACGTGCGTCTTCACCGTCGCCTCGGACAGGAACAGCTTCCCGGCGATCTCCGCGTTCGACATCCCCTGGGCGACCAGCAGCAGCACCTCGTGCTCGCGGTCGGTCAACACGTTCAGTTCCGGCGGCGCCGGCTCGCTCTCGGACGGGAGCATGGGCGCGAACTTGTCCAGCAGTCTGCGGGTCGTGGAGGGCGCCACCACCGCCTCGCCGCTGTGGACCGCGCGGATGGCGGCCAGGAGGTCCGGGGGCGGGACGTCCTTCAGCAGGAAGCCGCTGGCGCCCGCCTTGAGCGCTGTGAAGGCGTACTCGTCGAGGTCGAAGGTGGTGAGCATCAGGACGCGGGGGCGCTCGCCGCGCACCACGATCTCGCGGGTGGCGGCGACGCCGTCCAGGCGGGGCATGCGGACGTCCATCAGGACCACGTCGGCCGGCAGGGTGCTCAGCAGGTCCAGGGCCGCCTGGCCGTCGCCGGCCTCGCCGACCACGGACATGTCGGGCTGGCTGTTCAGGACCATGCGGAAGCCGGTGCGGAGCAGTTCCTGGTCGTCGACCAGGACGATGCGGATGGGGGCCGGTGCGCCGGCGGGTTGCGCCGAGGCGTCGGTCGGATCGATCCGATCCAGCCGGTCCAGCCGATCCATCGGTTCCGGCGTGCTCTGGCTCAACGTCACGACTCCTGGGACTCGGCCTGCGGTTCGCTTCGGTCGGCGGACTCCGGGCCGGCGAAGGGCAGGATCGCCTCCACAGCGTAGCCGCCGGAGACGTGCGGGCCGGTGACGAGTGTCCCGCCGAAGACCGTGACCCGCTCGCGCATGCCGACCAGGCCGTGCCCCAGGCCGTCGCCGGGGGCGGCGTCGCCGCGGCCGTTGTCGACGATGCGCAGCACCAGGCAGTCGTCGGTGTACATCATCGCCACCGAGGCCTTCACCTGCGGGCCGCCGTGCTTGCGGGTGTTCGTCAGCGACTCCTGCACGATCCGGTACACCGCCAGCGCCAGGCCGGTCGGCATCTCCCGCGGCACGCCCTCCACGGTCAGGGATACCGGCAGACCGGTCGAGCGGACCTGCTCCAGCAGGTCGCCCAGCTGCTCGATGCCGGGCTGCGGCACGTAGGTGCCGACGTCGTCGGCCGAGCGCAGCACGCCGAGCATCCGCCGCATCTCGGTCAGCGCCGTGCGGCCGGTCTGGGCGATCGCCATCAGCGCCTTGCGCGCCGCCTCCGGGTCCTGGTCCATCGCGTAGGTCGCGCCGTCGGCCTGGACCACCATGACCGAGACGTTGTGCGCGACCACGTCGTGCAGCTCGCGAGCGATGCGCGCGCGCTCGGCGGCCGCGGCGATCTGCGCCTGCGCGTCGCGTTCCCGCTCCAGGCGCTCGGCGCGGTCCTCGAGACGCACGTAGTACTCGCGGCGGTAGCGCATGGAGTCGCCGGCGACCCAGGCCAGGCCGACGAGGCCGGCGATGAACACCGCGACGAACAGGAAGGTGACCCAGTTGAGGTGGTCGGGGGCGTTGTACGGCGCCTGCTGCTGATAGCAGATCTTCTGCGCCGAGGGGGCAGCGTTCTGGTCGCACGCCGTGGCTGACGGATCGTTGTAGAGATGCAGCAGCCCGAACTGCACGAGCGCGCCGATGTACGTCAGCACCATCGCCGGGATGGACCAGCGCCGCTGGCAGTAGGCCGCGACCGTGTAGAGGTAGATCGGGTACGCCAGGTCGGCGGCGTTGAAGGCGGCCGCCAGCGTGAAGAAACTCAGGAAGGCCGCCACCCCGGCGACGGCGAACGTGGCCCGCGGCCACCTGCGCCGGAAGACCAGCGGCACGATGGCCGCCACCATCAGCGGCGCGACCAGCACCTTGCGCACTCCGGAGCCGACGTCCGAGGCGGTCAGCGCGGCGATCCCGATCAGCAGCAGGATCAGGGCCGGGATGCCGTCGATCAGCTTCGGGTGGCGCTGGATCCAGGCGTAGACGCGAGACACGTTTTCAGCGTAGGTGCGCACCGGCGGTCCGGACATGGCGCCGCGGGATGATCCGGCGGTCATCCTCAGGTCGCACGACCTGGGCGGTAGCGTGGCCGCCGTGACGGAATGGCTGACCTGGCGCGCGGCGATGGACCAGGCCCTCTACGGCCCGGACGGCTTCTACCGCAGGCCGGGGGCCGGCCCCGCCGCGCACTTCCGCACCTCGGCGCACAACCCGGTGTTCGCCGAGGCCGTCGGCCGGCTGCTGCTGCGGGTGGACCGGCGGCTCGGCGCCCCGGAGCGGCTGGACTTCGTCGACATGGCGGCCGGACGCGGCGAGCTGGCAGCCGGGGTGGTGCGGTGGCTGGCGGCCGAGGCGCCGGAGGTCGCGGAGCGGCTGCGGACGGTGGCGGTGGACCTCGGGCCGCGGCCGGAGGGGCTGCCGGCGGCGGTGGAGTGGAGCGGGACGGCGCCGAGCGGGGTGGTCGGGCTGCTGCTGGCGAACGAGTGGCTGGACAACGTGGTGTGCGACGTCGCGGAGGTCGGGCCGGACGGGGTCGCGCGGATCGTGGAGGTGGATCCGGGGAGCGGGACGGAGCGGTTGGCGGCGGTGCCGGACCCGGCGCAGCGGGAGTGGCTGGCGCGGTGGTGGCCGCTTGGCGATTCCGCGGGCGGCCGTGCAGGGATCGGCGACTCGTCCGGCACCCGAGCTGCGGTCGGCGACTCCGCCGGCGCCCGCGCCGAGATCGGCCTGGACCGCGACGCGGCCTGGCGCACGGCCGTGGACCGGCTCGACCGCGGCCTCGCCGTCGCCGTCGACTACTCCCACACCGCCGCCGACCGCCCCCGCTTCGGCACCCTGACCGGCTACCGCGACGGCCACCAGGTCCCCGCGGTCCCGGACGGCACCTGCGACATCACCGCGCACGTGGCCCTCGACGCCTGCGCCGCGGCGCTCGGCCCGGAGGCCGAGACCGTGCTCGCCACCCAGCGCGAAATCCTCCACGACCTGAGCATCTCCGGCGCGCGCCCCGATCTGGCCCTGGCCTCGTCCGACCCCCTCGGCTATCTCCGGGGCCTGAGCCGGGCCTCCGCCGCCGCCGAGCTCACCGACCCCGCCGGCCTCGGCGGGTTCGGTTGGCTGCTGGCCTTCTCAAGCTGCTGAAACCCTTTTAAGCTCCGGCCACGGGAGGTGTCGCGCGTGGCGGGAGCGGAGGCGGCGAACGTCTGGGCGTTCGGACCGCAGGCCTCGCTGGCCGCCGGGTTCCTCAGCCCGCCGGAGCCCGAGCCGCTGCGGCCGCGCGACCCCGAGCGCGTCGGCGGCTACACGCTCGTCGGGCGGTTGGGCGCCGGCGGCATGGGGGTGGCCTACCTGGCGCGCGACGACGCCGGCCGCGAGGTGGCCCTGAAGCGGGTGCACGAGGGCCTGGCCGAGCACGAGGAGTTCCGCGCCCGCTTCATCCGCGAGGTCGCCGCCGCCCGCCGCGTCCACAGCCGCCACACCGCGCGCGTCGTCGACGCCGACGTGCTGGCCGACCCGCCGTGGCTGGCGACCGAGTACTTCCGCTGCTGGACGCTGGCGCAGCAGGTGCCGCGGTTCGGCGCACTCACCGTCGAGAACGCCGGCACGCTGATCGCCCGGCTGGCCGAGGCGCTGGCCGCGATGCACGCCGCGGGCCTGGTCCACCGCGATCTGAAGCCCTCGAACATCCTGCTGGCCCCGGACGGCCCGCGCATCATCGACTTCGGCATCGCGCGCGCCGCCGACCTGGCCGCGCTCACCACCACCGGCCGCATGCACGGCACGCCCGGCTACATGGCGCCGGAGCAGATCGAAGGGCGCGAGACCGGGCCGCCGGCGGACGTCTTCGCGCTCGGCGCGTGCCTGGTCTACGCGACGACGGGCACGAGCCCGTTCTGGGACGGCTCCCCCACGACGCTGATGTACCGCACGGTGCACGCCGAGCCGGACCTCGGCGCGATGCCCGAGGAACTGCGGGAGGTGGCGCTGCGGTGCTTGACGAAGGAGGCCGAGGGGCGGCCGACGGCGGTGGAGTTGGCGGCGGAGTTCGCTGAATACGCGGTGGAGCAGCCAGAAGAGCACGCAGCAGCGGCGATCGAAGTAGCCGAGGCGGATCGCGGCAACGACGAAGCCGCAGTACAGCCCGAGGCTCCCGTCGCACACATCGTGATCGACGGGACCACCGCGTTCGTCCCCGAGAAACCGGCGACGGAATCACGCCAGAACATTGATATCCCGCCACCCGACCGACGGCCGAGACCCGGAGTCGTCATCGCGACAGCGGCGGGAGGCCTGGTGGCGGCGGCAGCCGTCGCGCTGGCCCTGGCGACCAACGGCGGTTCGGCCGCGGCTCCGCCGACGCGGATCAGCGCATCGCAGCCTTCGATCGCCGTCCGATCGCATCCTGCGACCACCGCTCCGAGCACCAGCACGAGCACCAACGCGACCTCGTCCCGGTCCGCCTCAGCCATCCCCGGCCAGCCCCCGCCGCTCCCCCGCACCCTCGTCGGCTACTCCGGGCGCCTGCTCGGCGCGAATCTCGCGTGGTTCGAGAGCCTGCGGATCCCCGCGTCATCAGCGCCCTGGTCCGCCGGCGGTCCGTGGTCGGCGATCGCCGGACCCGGATGCCCCGACGGCGCCGGCCACTCTCTGTCCGCGTCAGCCGGCTGGTCCCCCGACCCGGCGCGCGGCGGCGCGGCCTTCGGCGGCTGCGGCGGCGCCGACCTCGTCGCCCCGACCGTGGCGCCCGGCCAGACCGCGACCGCCGGCGTCGTGTGGACCTTCACCCCCGGCCCGGCCGTCTCCGAATGTGCTCTGTTCGCCTACAACGCGGCCAGCCCGGCCAACCTGGCCTTCGGCGACTACTCGACGGCCGGCCGGGCCGGCCAGTTCCCGATGTCCGGCGCCTCGCACGCCGGGGAGTGGATCGAGCTCGGGATCGCGGCGCCGGCCGCCGACGGGAGCCTCACCGTCGGCATCGGCAACGACCAGCCCGCCGACGCCGGGCATCCGCCGGGCCCGACCGTCACCGCCGCACAGGTGGTCGCGGTCTGCGGCGGGCCGTCCGCCTGACACCGGCTGACACCGCCTGACACCGGTACCGCGACGGCCGTCGCAGAGTCCGCATAACGCCTCGACAACGATCCGCCCGCCCGGGTTTCGCCACCCGCCTTTGGGATAGAGAGTCCGATTGCGCCCCGACTTTGTCAGACCCGCTCGCTAGAATGTGTGTATGACAGCATTCTTCAGCAAGAAGGATCTGGAGCGGTTGGCCGGGCCGCGCGCCTATCAGCGGGGGGTCGCCTCCGTCCCGGCCGTCGACAGCCTCGGGACCTCGGGGGCGGAGATCACCGCTACCGTCTACGGTTCCGAGCCCTGGCAGGTGCGGCTGGACCGGCGGCCGGCCGGTCTGGACTACTCCTGCGACTGCCCGCGCGGGATGATCGGGGATTTCTGTCGGCACTGCGTCGCGGTCGGGCTGGTGTACTTGGACGGGCCAGTCACCAAGACCCGGAGCGCGGAGTTCGTGGCGGCGCAGCGGGAGATCGCCGGCCTGCGGCGGCTGCTGGGGATCCTGGACCGCGAGGACCTCATCAACCTGCTGCTGGACTGCGCGCACGACGACCACGACCTACGGCGCCACCTCGCGGCCCGGGTCGACGAGCTGGTCACGCCGGGGGCCGACGTCAACGACACGGAGCTCCGGCTGGCCGATGTGCGGGCCCTGACCGACCCGGCCAGCGCCATCCCCGTCTACAAGAAGCACATAGAGGCACGCATCGCGGCCCGGAACCGGCGCGACTACGCCGAGGCCGCGCGGTATCTGCAGCACCTGAAGGCGGCGTACCAGCGCCTGCACCGCAAGTCCGAGGCCGTGGCCTACATCGAGGGACTGCGCGCCGCCAACGCGCGCAAGCACAACCTGCTGGAGGAGTTGGCCAAGCGCGGCCTGTAGCGCGCTCAGAGACGACCGGCGGCCGCCATGGGGCGGTGGCCGCCGGTCCGGCGTGGCCGGGCCGGGCCAAGGGTTCGGTCCGGCCACGCCATGGTCGTGGTCTGCTGCGCGGCTCAGTGTGCTGGGCCGCGCCAAGCCGGGACGGCCCCGAGCTATGCCCGCGCCGCGCCAGCTGGATAGCAGGCTGCGCCACGCTGCGCTGAGCCCACCGCACGGCGCAGTGCCCGCCGGACCGGGCTACCTTGTTTCCTGCTGGACCGCGCCGCGCTGTGCTGAGCCCGCCGCACGGCGCAGTGGCCGCCGGACCGGGCTACCTTGTGCCCTGCTGGGCCGCACCGCGTTGTGCTGAGCCCACCGCACGGCGCAGTGCCCGCCGGACCGGGCCACCTCGTGCCCTGCTGGACCGCGCCACGCTGTGCTGAACCCGCCGCACGGCACAGTGCCCGCCGGACCGGGCTACCTCGTGCCCTGCTGGACCGCGCCGCGCCGGGCCACGTTGTGCCAGCCGGACTGCGCCGCGCCGTGCTCTGCACCAATCCGGCACGAAGCAGCAGCTACCTCGCCAACCAGCGCTGCGCCCGATTCAGCAGCCGCTACTGCTCGCCGTCCCCATCCCCGTGCGGCTCCACCTCGTCGTGCGCGAGCGGGACGTCGCCCGCCCCGCCGTCGGCGCGCGCGAGCCGTTCCCGCCGCTTCATCAGTCCCCACCACAGCACCAGCGCCAGGCACACCGCGAGCAGCCCGACCGCGACCAGCAGGGTCGGGTTGCCCGAGGACGTGGCGCCGGGTGTGCTCGCCACCTCCGTGGTGACCAGCGGGCCCGGGGTCGGCGTGGCGGTCGGGGTGTCCGTGGGGGTGTCGGCCGTGGTCGGCGGGTCCGAGGGGGTCGGGGTCGGCGTCGCGGACGTCGCCGGGGTGCTCGGGGTGCTCGACGGCGTCGTCGGGGTGGGCTGCGGCGGCGGCTGGACCGTGAGCGTGCCCGAGACGTTCGGCTGGCCGGTGAGGGTCAGTCCGACCGGGGCGAGGACCAGGGGGACCGTCAGCGGCTGGGCCGGCGGCGCCGCGGAGGTCGGCGGGCCCGAGGGCTGGCCGGTCGTGGCCGACGAGCCCGGCGTGCCCGGCGTGGTGGACCCGCCCGACGACCCCGGCGACCCCGGCGACCCCGGCGTGCCCGACGAGCCCGACATCCCGAAGGCCCCGGCCGCGATCGTCACCCGCACCGAGAACTGCGCCGTACTGGCGGCCGGCAGCGCCAGCGCCGGAAGCACCGTGGCGGACATCGGCGTCGTCGCCGTGGCGTCCGACACCGAGACGGTGTGCCAGGACCCGCCGGTCTGCACCTCCACCTTCACCTCGCTGGCGTGCGCGACGCAGCCGGCCGAACCCGACGAGCACAGCAGCAGCTTCACCGGGATGCCCGTGAGGTCGACGTCCGTCGAGTTGGTCAGCTTGCCGGTGAGTACCGTCGAGGCGCCCGCGCGCGCCGAGCCGGTCAGCCCCGAGGCCTGGAACGACAGTCCGGCCACCGGCATCGTCGCGACCGCCGTGGCGCCGTTGGCCGCCACGTTCACCTTCACGTCGTCGAGCGCTGCGGTACCCGGCGACAGCCGGACCTTCACGACCTGCGTCCCGTTCGCCGGGACCGTGACGTCGTCCGTCACCCCGACCGACGCCTGCCCCACCGGGACCGTCTGCGGCTGCCAGGAGCTGCTCGGCAGGTCGTAGTGGTCGACCCGGAGCGTGGCGGACGTGGCCCCGGCCCCGTCGGCCGTCAGCGTCGTGCTCACCGTGCCGGTGTAGCCCTGGCCGCCGACGTCCTTGACCGTGATGTCGACCTCGCGCTCGGGCAGTTGCTGGCCCGGCAGGTCCAGCGGCAGCTGCGCCGGCGCGGTCACCGACAGCGCCACGCCGTTGACCGCGACGCCGGACACCGTCTGCGTCTGCGGCGTGCCCGGGGACGTGGCCACCGGGCCCGATCCGTCCGCGAACGCCGCCGTCGTGGCCGACCCCGCCGCGACCACCATCAGGCCCGCCATCACAGCGCGAAGCCTTCGTCTCATCTGTAGACCCCTGACCACCCCGCGGCCCGACGGCACGGGCCTCCCACCACATAGACGCAGAGAAGCGTCGCACGTTGCCCACCCGTCGCACGTCGTCACCGAACCGTGATCGGCGCCCGCCCGCCGGTCGCCGCGCGGCCGCGGCCGGGGCGCCTGGCACAATGACCGGCATGACCTCCCAGCAGCTGACCGAGCGCGTCGCGGGCACCGGAACGGGCCTGGAGACCACCGACATGGTGCTCAACATCGGCCCGCAGCACCCGGCCACGCACGGCGTGCTGCGGCTGCGGCTGGTCCTGGACGGGGAGCGCATCGTCTCGGCCGACCCGATCATCGGCTACATGCACCGCGGCGCCGAGAAGCTGTTCGAGGTGCGCGACTACCGCCAGATCATCGTGCTGGCCAACCGGCACGACTGGCTCTCGGCGTTCGCCAGCGAGCTCGGCGTGGTGCTGGCCGTCGAGCGCATGCTCGGCATGGAGGTCCCCGAACGCGCCACCTGGGCCCGCACCCTGCTGGCCGAGCTGAACCGGATCCTCAACCACCTGATGTTCCTCGGCTCCTACCCGCTGGAGCTGGGCGCGATCACGCCGATCTTCTACGCCTTCCGCGAGCGCGAGGAGATCCAGGCGGTGATGGAGGAGATCTCCGGCGGCCGCATGCACTTCATGTTCAACCGGGTCGGCGGCCTGAAGGAGGAGCTGCCGCTGGGCTGGACCGACCGGGTCCGCGCCGCGATCGCCAAGGTGCGCTCCCGGATGTCCGACATCGACCGCCTGATCACCGGCAACGAGATCTTCCGGGCCCGCACCCGGGGCGTCGGGGTCCTGACCCCGGAGCAGATCGCCGCCTACGGCGTCTCCGGCCCGATCGCCCGCGCCTCCGGCGTCGACTTCGACCTGCGCCGCGACGACCCGTACCTGGCCTACGGCGAGCCCGAGGTGCGGGACAAGCTCAAGGTCGTCACCGGCCGCGGCGGCGACTGCCTGGCCCGCTTCGAGGTGCTGCTGGAGCAGGCGTACAACTCGCTGGACATCGCGCAGGCCTGCGCCGACAAGCTGGACACGCTGCCGGTCGGCCCGATCAACCAGCGCCTGCCGAAGATCCTGAAGGTGCCGGAGGGCCACACCTACGCCTGGACCGAGAACCCGCTGGGCATCAACGGCTACTTCCTGGTCTCGCACGGCGACAAGACCCCGTGGCGGCTCAAGCTGCGCTCGGCGTCGTTCAACAACATCCAGGTGCTGGCCGAGGTGCTGCCCGGGCATCTGGTGTCGGACATGGTCGCGATCCTGGGGTCGATGTTCTTCGTGGTCGGGGACATCGACAAGTAAAAGCGACGCGAAGGCGACACCCGGGCAACCGGAAACCCGCCGCCCGGCAACGAAAAGGCCCCGCCGACATCGGCGGGGCCTTTCGCGGAAAACCTCAGCATGTTGAGGAACCGGCTGAGGAACCTCAAGCGGTCCCGGTCTGCCGGTGCTCGATCTTGGCCATCTGCTGCGTCTCGTCGTACATCGTCAGGTCCACCGGGGCCGCGTTCGACGTCGTGCCCTGGTCCGCGGCGAGATAGGGGCGGTACAGCCGCTCCGGGGGCACGGGGCGGGCCGACGGGAGCGCCGCGGGCCGTCCGTCCTCGCGCTGGCGGGGCATGACCACGCCGGGGACCGTGTACGGGTCCTGGCCGGGGCCGTCCACCTCGGCGGCGACGTCGAAGCCGACCTCGCCGCGGACCGCCAGGACGGCCGAGCGCAGCGGCCGGGCCTCGGCCGGGAGCTGCTGGGCCGGGATCTCGGCGGGCAGCTGCGGCTCCTGGACGCGGACCGGGACCGCGGCGGCGGGCCGCAGGTCGATCTCGGTGCCGGGGGTCGTGTCCACAGCGACACCGTTTCCGGTGCCGTAGTCCATGAACTCGGTGTAGTCCGTGTAGTCCGCGTAACCGGCGTACTCGGTCTCGTACACCGGCACCGCGTCGTAGGCGGCGTGCTGCGCCGCGTACCCCGGGTTGTATTCGAGCTCGTAGGCCCCGGTGCGCGCCGCCTGGTAGCTCGCGAAGGCGTGGTCGTGCACCGACACCGGCTCGAACTGCTGGGCCGGCTCGAAGGGCTGCACCTGTGCGAACGACTGCACCGCCGAGCGGGTCAGCTCGGCCGCGGCGGTGGTCTGCTGGACCCACGCCGAGAGCACCGCGAGGTCGTGCTCGGCCCGCACGCGCGCCGCCTCGGAGGCGTCCGCGCGCAGCTGCTCCTCCCTGGCCCGCTCCTCGAACAGGACCACGGTCTCCTCGGCGGCCAGCGCGTCGGTCTTGAGGTCCGTGATCTGCTTGTCCCGGCGCGAGGTCTCGTACCGCAGCTCGGCGGCGTGGTCCTCGCGCATGGCAGCGACCAGTTCGCGGCGGGTCGCACGATCGCGGCGCGCGGCGAACATCGCCACCGAGGAGAAGAGCCCGCCGGCGGCGGCCATGCCGACGCCGAGCCGGAGGTGGAACGGATCGCTCCAGGCGAGCGTGGTCGCGATGCCCGCGGCCGCGCCTGTGAGGGACGTGGTGGTGGCGACGATCGAGGGCCATGCCGGGCCGGCTATGTCGCCCCCGCGTCGCTGGGCCTGTAGCTGCCGAGCGTGACGCATGGCCGAACATTACTGGCTGCGGCGTCGCACGGACAAGCGAAACGTACGAGCGATACCGGGCACGCGGATATCAAGATCTTGCAAATGAACAGGGTTCGGACAAAGGTGACGAATCAAGAACCTGAATGGTTCGATTCCCGACGGACCGGAAACGTCCCGTCCGGACGGTTGCGCACCGGACGCGTCGGTGTGGCCGCCTTCGTCTTGTTCCCGTTGTGCGGGACGCCGTCGTCCGGGCCGCTCGGGGGCACCCGCAGGACGTACTCCAGGAACAGCGCCGCCGCGACGAGCGCCAGGCCGCACAGCACCGTGATGCCGCAGACGATCGCGCGGCTGCGGAAGACGTCGACGTCGAGCTTGCCGAGCAGGAACACCCCGTAGCCGGCGTAGACGCCGGAGACGATCGCCCCGACCATCGACGAGGCCTTCGCGAACATCACCGCGCGG
The DNA here is from genome assembly GCF_041261445.1 of Catenulispora sp. EB89. NCBI lineage: Bacteria > Bacillati > Actinomycetota > Actinomycetes > Catenulisporales > Catenulisporaceae > Catenulispora > Catenulispora sp. EB89. The sequence continues at coordinate 391,097 of NZ_JBGCCU010000005.1, read as the reverse complement.
GCGGCCTGCAGCGGGTCCAGCGGCTTGGGCGCGCGCTGCCCGGGCAGGATCGGCGGGGACGGCTCCCCGTCGAGGACCCGCTGCACCGCCTCGCGCTGCGCCTTCAGGCGCGCGCGGAAGGCCAGCGCGGTGGCCAGGATGATGACGGCCAGGATCGCCGGGGTCAGCGGGGCGGAAGCCGGGACGCCGGGCGGGGTGCCGTAGTGCGCCCAGAGCTGGACACCGCCGTAGGACAGGGCGCCGATCACCAGGAACGTGGCCGCGAGTGCCAGGGGACGTGTGGGCTTCACAGGGTCCACGGTACGCGGACCGGGGCGAAGGAGGCGAGCCGCTGCGCCCCTGGCGATACGCGGCGCCTTCGCGGGCCGCGCCGAGCCCGGCCCGAGCGTGCCCCGGGGCCGGCCCGAACTGCCGGACGACACGCTGACCAGCGGCGGAACCGGAGGTGAAGGACAACCGAACCGGGGGCGGAAACCCGCTCCGTCGGACGGTCGGCGGACGGTCGGCGGACGGTCGCCGGACAGCCGCGAACCAGCGGAACGTGGCGGAAATCCCACGATCGGCGCGACCGGGTCCCCGCCGCGCCCCGGCGGGAATCCGCGGGAATCGGCGGGAATCCGCGAGAATCCAGCAGGAACCCGCCGCCTACGGCTGCATCAGCTCCAGATCGTCCCGGCGCGCCGCCCCCTGCGCTGCGGCCCCGCCGAGCGCGGCCAGCAGCTGCGCGACCGGCCCGGCGCCGATCAGCACGTCCTCGGGCCGCGCGTCGTGCCACGGCGCCAGCACGAACGCGCGCTGCGCGGCCCGCGGGTGCGGCAGCGTCAGCTCCGGATCGTCCTGGACCAGCTCGTCGAACTGCACGATGTCGATGTCGATCGTCCGCGCGCCCCAGTGCACCTCGCGGGTGCGGCCCAGGGCCTCCTCGATGGCCTGCGTCCGCATCAGGAGCATGTCCGGCGGCAGCGCCGAGGTCACACCGAGTACCGCGTTCAGGTAGTCGTCCTGCGGCTCGGCGCCCTCGGCCAGCAGCGGGGCGGTCTCGTAGACCGGGGACAGCCAGTCCACGGTCATCGACGGGGTGTCGGCCAGCGAGTCCACCGCCGACTGCAGGTTGGCCAGCCGGTCCCCGAGGTTGCCGCCGATCGCCAGGACCGCGGTGTGCAGGCGGATACCGCCCTCGCCGGTCGTCGTCTCGCTCATATCGCCGACCCGCCGTTCTCCGGCGGCCGCGGCTTCGCGCCCGCCAGGTCGTCCCGCGTCCGCACCACGGTCACCGTGACGTCCTCGAACGGCACCGTGATCGGCGCGTCCGGCTTGTGCAGCGTGACCTCGACCTCTTCCACGAGCGGGTACTCCAGGCAGGCCGCCGCCATCCGGGCCGCCAGCGTCTCGATCAGGTTCACCGGCTCGCCCTCGATCAGGGCCACGATGCGCTCGGCGACCTCGCCGTAGTTGACCGTGTCGGCCAGGGCGTCGGTGGCGGCCGCACGGCTGGTGTCCAAGCCCAGCGTGACGTCCACCATGAACGTCTGGCCCTTCTCCCGCTCGCGCTCGAAGACCCCGTGGTGGCCGCGCCCGCGCAGCCCGTGGACGGTCACCCGGTCGAGCCGCTTCGTGTGAGTAGACATCATGACGAACATACCGGGGCCTGCTCGGCGCCGCCGTCCCGGGATCGCCCGAATACCGCGCACCACCGGGTGCGCGACCATGATCGCCCAGGCTGACCTGCGCGGGCGGGCTACTCCTCGACGCTCTCCATGACCGCCGACGCGTGGTGCATCCACAGCCGCCAGCCGTCGTCGGTCCGGCGGAAGATGTTGATCGTCGTGGCCCGGCCGCCGGCGATGAACCCCGGGTCCTCCTCGGAGGAGCCGGCCGACATGTCGGTGATGATGTTCTCGGTCAGGCTGACCACCGCGATCCGGTCCACCACGTCGATCCGCACGTCGGTGAGGAAGAACTGGAGGAACGGCGTGTTCGCGCAGACCACCGCCCACGAGCGCAGCACGTCCTCGCGCCCGAACACCGGGGCCCAGCCCGGGTGCACGCACTGCACCGAGGCCTCGAACGGCCCGGCCAGCCAGATCGCGCCCAGCCGGTCCAGGTCGCCGGCCTCGGCCGCGGCGTAGAACTCCTCGTTGGCCTCGGTGATCGCCTCGATGTCCGCGGTCACCTGCGGCGGCGGACCGCCCGGGCCGGCCGCGAAGGTGCCGAACTCCTCCTCGAACTCGACGAAGTCGCCGAAGCCGTCCCCGTCGCGGCCGTCCCCGTCACCGCCGTTACCGCCATTACCACCGTCACCGCCGTCGCGGCGGTCCCGGTCCGGGCCCTCGGCGGCGTCGCCGGGCCCGCCGGCGCTGCCCCCGGCGCTCATCGCGCGGCCGCCAGCGCCGAGGCCACCCGGACCGCGTCCAGCGAGCCCAGCGCGTCGTGCGCGCGCACGCCCCAGGCCCCGGCGGCGGCGACCAGCGCGGACACCGCGACGGTCGCCGAGTCCCGGCCGTGCGGGGGCCGGATCCCGCCGGCCTCGTCGGCCAGCAGCCGGCCCAGGAAGTTCTTGCGGGAAGCGGCGATCAGCAGCGGCCTGCCGAGCGACTCCAGCTTCTCCAGATGGGCCAGCAGGGCCCAGTTGTGGTCGGCGTTCTTCGCGAAGCCGAGGCCGGGATCCAGGATCACCTGGTCCTCGGCGATGCCGGCCGCCAGGGCCGCGTCGTAGCGCGCCTGGAGTTCCTCTATGACGTCCTTCACCACGTCGCCGTACACCGCGCGGGTCTGCATGTCAGTGCTGTGCCCACGCCAGTGCATCAAGATGTACGGCACGCCGGTTTCGGCCACGAGCGGGAACATCTCCGGGTCGGCCAGGCCCCCGGAGACGTCGTTGACGACCACCGCGCCGGCGTCCAGGGCGGCCGCCGCGGTCGAGGCGCGCATGGTGTCCACCGACACCCGCACGCCGGCCGCGGCCAGCTGCTCGATCACCGGCAGGACCCGGTCCAGCTCCTGCTCGGCGGTGACCCGGGCGGCGCCCGGCCGGGTGGACTCCCCGCCGACGTCGACCACGTCCACGCCGTGCCGGTGCAGCCGCAGGCCGTGCGCCACGGCCTTGGCGGTGTCGCCGTCGGCGTAGTACTCGCCGCCGTCGGAGAAGGAGTCGGGCGTCACGTTCACCACGCCGAAGACGGCGCAGCGTCCGAATTCCGGCAGACCGCGCACGGTCTGGCTGCGGTTGAGGGGCCGGCCCTGCGCGTTCATGGTGAAAGCCTAGCCGTTCGCCGCCTTCTGTCCTCCCGGCCCGCGAAGGGCCACTTCGGGCTCGACGCGCGAGCGCTTCGCGGTCTGCTCGTCCTTGTTCTGCGCGGGGTTCCGCACCGGGTTCTTCTCGGCGTGCTTCTCGTCGATCCCGGCGCCGGCGCCGGCGTCCTCGCCCTCGGGGCCCTTGCCTTCGGGACCCTTGTGCTCGGGGCACTCGGCGTCGCCGTCGACGTCGTCCAGCTCGCGCTCGTCCCGGTCCTTCTTCGACCAGGGCAGGCCCGGCGGGACGATGAAGCCCTCGGCCTCGGCGTAGGCCAGGCCCACGCGCGGGATGTCGCGGGTGTTCTTGAACGCCACGTACCGCGGCACCCACTCGGGCTGGAACTTCGAGTTGAACTTGTACAGCGACTCGATCTGGTACCAGCGCGAGAAGAACACCAGCGTGGAGCGCCACATCCGGGTGATCGGGCCGGCGCCGAGCTTCTCGCCGCGCTCCAGCGCCGAGCGGAACACCGCGAAGTTCAGCGAGGCCCGCTCGATGCCCAGGCCCTTGGCCGCCTGCATGGCCTTGACGATCAGCAGCTCGTTCAGGCCGGGCTCGGCCTCCCGGTCGCGCACCATCAGGTCCAGGCTCATGCCGTCGGTGCCCCAGGGCACGAAGTTGATCAGGGCCCGCACCTCGCGGTCCTTGGTCGCGGTGGCCACCACGCACTCGCCGTCGGCCGGGTCCCCGAACCGGTCCGGGCCCAGCGCCATGGAGAAGCTGCCGCGCTCGCTGGAGCCGCGCCAGGCCTCGATGCCGGTCTTGATCAGCTCGACCTCCGAGCGCGGGATGTCCTTGAGCCGGCGCACCTGGCACTCGTAGCCCTGCCGCTCGACCCGGTTCACCATCTGCCGCACGTTGCGCATCGCGCGGCCTTCCAGGCTGAACTTGTCGGTGTAGCAGATGGCCTCGTCGCCCAGTTCCAGCGCGTCCAGGTCGGCCTCGCGGCACCACACCTCGCCGCCGGTCTCCGAACAGCCGACCACGGCCACCACCCAGGCGTGCCGGTCGGCCTCCTCCACGTAGACCTTGATCGCGCCGGGCCAGGCCTCGGGGTCGCCGATCGGGTCGCCGGAGGCCAGCATCACGCCGGAGACCACGCGGTAGGTGATCGCGGCCTTGCCCGAGGGCGACCAGATCACCGACTTGTCGCGGTGGGTGGCGAAGTAGGCCAGCGAGTCCCGGCGGCCCTGCTTGGCGATCAGCTCGCGCAGCCGCTCGTCGTCCTCGGCGGACTGCCGGGCGATCGGCTCGGCCGGGCGCAGCACCAGGTAGGCCACGATCAGCGCGGTCATCAGGCCCAGCCCGCCGAGCAGCGCGGCGACCAGGTCGTCGGTGGAGCCGCGCTTGAAGTGGACCGGCCCCTCGATGCCGATCAGGCCCAGGGCCACGTGCTGCAGCCGGGCGAAAGCACTCGGGTCGCCGTCGATGTGCTTGCTCTGCCAGTACATCAGGGCCATGCCGGAGGCGAAGGAGAACGCCGCCAACAGGACGAAGGCCCGCAGCGCCCGCCAGCGCGTGTAGGGGTCGCCGAGGGCGTAGAACTCCTTGCGATAGACCAGCAGCAGGACCAGCAGCAGGACCGTCAGGACGATCTGCACGCCCAGGTAGTGCGTGGGCGCGTCGTGGTCCTCGCCGCGCAGCGAGCGGACCGTGTGGAACACCACGACTGTGACCAGCAGTACCACCGCGACCCACCACGCGCGCTTCTTGCGGCGCTTGAGCGCGTGCGCGATCAGCACCAGCAGCACGCCGGACATCAGCGTGGCCGCGGCGGCCAGGTTCTGCACCTCGGTGGGCACGTGCACGCTCAGCGAGTGCACCCGCGAGTGCCGGAAGCCCGGCGAGATGGCCGAGGCGATGTTGCCGAAGCCGGCCAGGTACGTGATGTAGGCGACGAGCCGCGGCACCCACTTGCGGTGCTGGGGCGGCTGCGCCGCCGCCGCGTCGGTCGGGGGCGGCGCGGTATTGGAGGTCATGGCTTTGGCCCGAGTCATGTTGGAGGGACGTTCGAGGGCACCGTGCGGGTTGTCACCGGTGTTGCCGGCCACATCCGCGGACATGGCGGACCCGACCCGATTGTGCCCCGCGCCGGTGCTCGCGGGGGCATCCTTCGGGAAATCACCGCCGGAGCCCGCAAGTACTGTGTCCGCACTCCGGCGCTTACCCGTCCCGGAGGACTTGACGCGCGGCCCCGGGATCCCGCCGGTGGGGCCGCAGACGTCCGTACCGTCGGTGGGGCCGGCGGAACGATCGGTGCGGGTGGGGGGCTGGGGGCAGTCGGGATCCGTCCCGGAAGCTGAGCGGGCCACGATCGCGGTCTGGACGGGACGCTCGCTCACCGGCCCAGGATCAGGCTCATCGCCTCGGCGCGGCTGGCCGGGGCGAGCAGCTGCCCCCGCACCGCTGACGTCACGGTCTTCGCGCCCGGCTTCCGGATCCCTCGCATCGACATGCACAGGTGTTCGCACTCCACAACGACGATGACCCCGCGCGGTTCCAGGATACGCACCAGCGCGTCGGCGATCTGCGTCGTCAGGCGCTCCTGGACCTGGGGCCGCTTGGCGTAGACGTCGACCAGCCGGGCCAGCTTGGACAGGCCCGTGATGCGTCCGTCCACCGAGGGAATGTACCCCACGTGGGCCACTCCGTGGAACGGCACGAGGTGGTGCTCGCAGGTGCTGTAGAGCTCGATGTCCCGGACCAGCACCATCTCGTCGTGGCCGAGGTCGAAGGTCGTGGTGAGCACGTCCTCGGGCCCCTGGTGCAGGCCGGCGAACATCTCGCGGTAGGCGCGGGCGACCCGCGCCGGGGTCTCCTTCAGGCCGTCGCGGTCCGGGTTCTCCCCGACGGCTATCAGGAGTTCGCGTACCGCGCGCTCGGCGCGCTCGGCGTCGTAGCCGGCGACCGCGCGGCCCAGGTCCGGCGCGGCCAGCTCGGGCTGGCCCGCCAGGCTGACGCGGGCGATGCCGCTCCCCTGACCCTGCTGGGCCTGGGGAGCGGCACCGCCGCCGTGGTTCGAGGTGTTGCTCTCGCTCACTGTTCGGGCACCGTGTCCGTCCGACCGATGATGCTGTCGGTCACCGTTCCGTTGGCCGCCGAGCGGGCCGCCTCCAGCTCGCGCGGCGTCTGCACCGGCGGGCGGGACTGCAGGGTGCGGCGCGAGGAGCCGATCCAGGCCGGGCGCTGCGGGCGCTTGACCACCGAGGCGAAGATCGTGGCGATCTGCTCCTTGTTCAGCGTCTCCTTCTCCAGCAGCTCCAGGACCAGCTGGTCCAGCACGTCGCGGTACTCGACCAGGACCTCCCAGGCCTCGTCGTGCGCACCCTCGATGAGCCGCTTGACCTCCTCGTCGACGATCGAGGCGATCTCCTCGGAGTAGTCGCGCTGGTGGCCCATGTCGCGGCCCAGGAAGACCTCGCCGGAGTCCTTGCCGAACTTGATCGGGCCCAGGCGCTCGGTCATGCCGTACTGGGTCACCATCGCGCGGGCGATGTTGGTGGCCTTCTCGATGTCGTTGCTGGCGCCGGTGGTCGGGTCGTGGAAGACCAGCTCCTCCGCGGTGCGCCCGCCCATCGCGTAGGCCAGGTTGTCCAGCATCTCGTTGCGCGTGGTCGAGTACTTGTCCTCGTCCGGCAGCGTCATGGTGTAGCCCAGGGCCCGGCCGCGGGACAGGATCGTCACCTTGTGCACCGGGTCCACGTTCGGCATCGCGTGCGCCACCAGGGCGTGGCCGCCCTCGTGGTAGGCGGTGACCTTGCGCTCCTTGTCGCTCATCAGGCGGGTGCGCTTCTGCGGGCCGGCGACCACGCGGTCCACGGCCTCGTCCAGCGCCAGGTTGTCGATGAGCTTCTTGTCCGCGCGCGCGGTCAGCAGCGCCGCCTCGTTCAGCACGTTGGCCAGGTCGGCACCGGTGAACCCGGGCGTCCGCTTGGCCAGCGAGTCCAGGTCCACGCCCTGCGCCAGCGGCTTGCCCTTGCTGTGCACCTCGAGGATCTTCTTGCGGCCCTGCAGGTCCGGGGCCTCGACCGCGATCTGCCGGTCGAAGCGGCCCGGGCGCAGCAGCGCCGGGTCCAGGATGTCCGGGCGGTTGGTCGCGGCGATCAGGATCACGCCGCCCTTGACGTCGAAGCCGTCCATCTCGACCAGCAGCTGGTTCAGCGTCTGCTCGCGCTCGTCGTGGCCGCCGCCCAGGCCCGCACCGCGGTGCCGGCCCACGGCGTCGATCTCGTCGACGAACACGATCGCCGGCGCGTTGGCCTTCGCCTGCTCGAACAGGTCGCGGACGCGGGAGGCGCCGACACCGACGAACATCTCGACGAAGTCCGAACCGGAGATCGAGAAGAACGGGACGCCGGCCTCGCCGGCCACCGCGCGCGCCAGCAGCGTCTTACCGGTTCCGGGCGGGCCGTAGAGCAGCACGCCCTTGGGGATCTTGGCGCCGATGGCCTGGAACTTCGCCGGAGCCTCCAGGAACTCCTTGACCTCCTGCAGCTCCTCCACGGCCTCGTCCGCGCCGGCCACGTCGGCGAAGGTGGTCTTCGGCGTGTCCTTGCTGACCAGCTTGGCCTTGGACTTCCCGAAGTTCATCACCCGGGAGCCGCCGCCCTGCATCTGGTTCATCAGGAACAGGAAGACCAGGGCGATCAGGACGAAGGGCAGCAGCGTGATCAGGATGCCGACGATGGCGTTCTGCCTGGCCAGCGAGACGTTGTAGCCGTCCTTGAGGCCGCCGGCCTGCTGGGAGGTGTTCAGGGCGGTGGCGATGTCGTTGCCCTGCTGGTCGTTCAGGTAGGTGGCCTTCAGGTCGGTGGCGCCGCCCTGGGACTGCGCGGCCGCGCTGTTCGGGTCGACCTTGACCTCGATCGAGGTACTGGAGCCGCCGACCAGCTTGGCCGAGACAACCTCGTTCTTGTGAATTGCGTCCAGGATGACGGAGGTGTCCACGGATTTGGGGCCGCCGGCCGAGGAGACCAGCTGCATGACCGCGAGGACCGCCACGACGGCCAGGACGACCCAGATCACTGGGCCTCGGAAGTAACGCTTGACGTCCATCGATCCTCTACGACTCGTGCTAGCGGTTCACGGCGGGGGGCATGTGGGGTGCATCTCGGTGTGTTAGTTCATGATGCCTAACGACCGTACGCGGTCACTGCGTTCCCGCGCGAGGTACCCGATGAACCCACACTGGTCCCAACGTGGCTTACCGGAGTGTCATTCCGCTACGAACTGTATACGTGCGGCGCGAGCGTCCCGATGAAGGGCAGTCCGCGGAAGCGCTGCGCGTAGTCCAGGCCGTAGCCGACGACGAACTCGTTCGGGATGTCGAATCCGACGTACTTCACGTCGATGGCCACCTTGGCGGCGTCGGGCTTGCGCAGCAGCGTGACCACCTCCAGCGAGGCCGGACGGCGCGAGCGCAGGTTCGACAGCAGCCAGGACAGCGTCAGCCCGGAGTCGATGATGTCCTCGACCACCAGCACGTGCCGGTCCTGGATGTCGGCGCCCAGGTCCTTCAGGATCCGCACCACGCCCGAGGACTTGGTGCCGGCTCCATAGGAGGAGATGGCCATCCAGTCCATCTCGGAGTCCCTGTGGAGTTCGCGGATCAGGTCGGCCATCACCACCAGGGCACCGTTGAGCACCCCGACCAGCAGGATGTCCTTGCCCTCGTAGTCGGCCTCGATCGCCCGCGCGAGCGCGGCCAGCTTGGCCTTGATCTCGTCGGCGGGGATGAGGACCTTCTCCAGGTCCTGGCCCATGTCCTTGTCGTCCACGCTGCGGTCCCGTCGTGCGTCGCGTTAAGCCGGCATCAACAATCCGGCCGGGGCGGGGTCCTCCGCCGGTTGGCCGGGATCGTTCCGGTCCGCGCCCCCACGGCGCAGTGCACCGGATCTCTCGAAGGCCAGCTTTCCATACCGGCGGGCCACTGCGACCGCGCTGGGCAGGTGCAACGGCCCCTGGCCGCGCCAGTCGGTGAGCAGCCGGTCCAGCTCCTCGATGTGCACCGCGGCCAGGTCGGACCCGGGACAACCTGCCCGGAGCGCGGAAAGCCGCAGCACCCTGCGGCGCACCGCGGTGGGCAGGCCGGACAGTTCGGAGACGTCGAGGTAGTGGGACAGATCACAGTCACCGAAGGGCTCGACCAGTCGTTCGAACTCCCGGGCGGCCCACGCGTCGAGCGCCTCGGTGTCCTCGCGCAGCATCTTCGCGGTCCGGGCCAGGGCTTCCGGTATCCCCGGACCGAGCGCGGCGGACAGCGCCGGGATGGCGGCGTGCCGGACCCGCGAGCGGGTGTAGGCCGGGTCGGCGTTGTGCGGGTCGTCCCAGGGCTCGAAGCCCTCGCACCGCGCGGCGGCCACGGTGGTGGCGCGCGGCAGGTCCAGGAAGGGGCGCGCGTAGCGGCCGCTGACCGCCGGCATCCCGGCCAGGCTGCGCGCGCCGGAGCCCCGGGCCAGCCCGAGCAGCACGGTCTCGGCCTGGTCGTCGCGGGTGTGGCCGAGCAGGACGGTGGCCGCTCCCAGCCGCTCGGCGGCGGCGTCCAGCGCGCCGTAGCGCGCGACCCGGGCCGCGGCCTCGGGCCCGCCTCGGCCGTCGACGCGCACCGACAGGCTCTCGACCGGGTCGAAGCCCAGGCCCGCCAGGAAGCGCACGACGCGCTCGGCCTGCGCGGCCGAGCCCTCCTGCAGGTTGTGGTCGACGGTCAGGCCGCCGAAGCGCAGGGACAGCCGGGGCGCGACGAACGCGGTGGCGCAGGCCAGCGCGATCGAGTCGGCGCCGCCGGAGCAGGCGACCAGGACCAGGCCGCCGGGGGGCTGGTCGGCGAGGGCTTTGCGGACTGCCAGGCGTATCGCGGCGACGGCGGGGGCGGGACCCATGGTGGTACTCCTTCGGACGTGCGAGGCCCGGGACTTTTCTTCCTGGGCATCTTTCCCGGCGCAACGAGCGGGCCCGGCTCAGGTCGCGGCGACACTCCGCAGGACCACCCTTACGGCGTGGCGGCCCGGGTCGCGCCTGTGGATTTTCTGCCTTTTCGGCATTTTCCTCGGCGTTTCCCCGGGCGCCTTCCGCATCGCTCCCCTAGGGTCGCACGCGCGCCTAGGGCCGCACGCGCGCCAGCCAGGCCGCCGGATCGTTGATCTCGCTGCGGGTCGGCAGCGTGTTCGGCGAGGTCCACACCCGGTTGAAGCCGGACATCCCGGCCTGCTCGACCACGGCGGCCACGAAGCGCGAGCCGTCCCGGTACTGCCGGATCTTGGCGTCCATGCCGATCACCCGCCGCACGACCGCGTCGACCCGGCTGGCGCCCCTGGCCCGCCGCTGCCCGAACTTGCGGCGGATGTCGGCCACGCTGGGCACCACCCGCGGCCCGACGCCGTCCATCACGAAGTCGGCGTGCCCCTCCAGCAGCGACATCACCGCGACCATCCGGTCCAGCACCGCCACCTGCTGCGGGGTCTGCACAAGCTCGGTGATCGGGCGCCGCTCGCCGGTCTCGCGCCGCTTCTGCCCGGCCTCGCGGAGCCGCTTGGCCAGCGCCCCGGGGTCGGTGTCCATCCCGGCGATGAAGGACTCGATCTCGCCGAGGATGTGCGCCCGCAGCCACGGCACCGCGGCGAACTGCGTGCGGTGCGTCTCCTCGTGCAGGCACACCCACAGCCGGAAGTCGTCCGGCTTGACCTGCAGCTCCCGCTCGACGCTGACGATGTTCGGGGCGACCAGCAGGAGCCGGCCCGGCTCCTGGAAGATCTCGTACTGCCCGAGGATCCGGTGCGAGAGGTAGGCCAGCAGGGTGCCCAGCTCCAGCGCGGTGGCCTTGGGCCCGAGCGCCGCCAGCCCGGACGGCGGCACGCCCTCGCGCTTCTCGTTCAGCTTGCGCGCCAGCGGCTCGGTGACGATCTTGAAGCCCTCGGCGTTGGCCCGGATCCAGCCGGGCCGGTCCACCACCAGCACCTGCGGCTCGGTCAGGATCGTGCCCTGGTTCGCCAGGCCGGTGAACCCGGCCACGTGCTCCCGCGACTCGGCGGCGTACCGGCGCAGGTCGGCCACGGTGGCGGCGGCCTCGGCCGCGGAGGTCGGGGGGCCCGGGCGGACCAGGCGCTGGGCCGTCGCCACCGCAAGTTGCCAGTCGACCAGCTGCGCTCTCGCCGTCATGGGTCTCAGGCTACGTGGCGGGAGCGGTGAAACCTAGATCGGATCGCGCCCGGATCGGCCGTTCGACGCCCGTCAGGGGCGCGGATCCGAGGCCCCGGCCTGCCCCGTCGCCGCCAGGTAGTGGTCGGCGATCGCGTCGGAGGTGGTGGTCCAGACGGCGGGATGGCGCACCACGTACTCCAGCGCCTCGTCGAGGTAGCGCGCCCGGAACGCCTGGCCGGTGACGAAGGGGTGCAGCGCGAGCGCCATGACGCGCCCGGAGCCGTCGGCGGCGTCCTCGGCCAGCTGGTCGACCTGGTCCTTGACCATCTGGACGAAGTCCGGCCCGGTCAGGCCCTTGCTGACGAAGATCCCGATGTCGTTGAGCTCCACCGAGTACGGCAGGCTGAGCAGGCCGGGGACGGTCGTCGGGTAGGGCTGGTCGTCGTTGGTCCAGTCCAGGACGTAGCCGACGCCCTCGGCGGCCAGCAGCTCGGGGGTGTTGAAGGTCTCGATCAGCCCCGGGCCCATCCACCCGCGCGGTTTGACACCGGTGGCCTGCTCGATGGTGCGCAGGACCTCGCGGATCCGGCGCTGTTCGACGTCGCGCTCCAGGCCGGTGAACAGGTGGCTGTTGCTGGCGCCGTGGCCGAGCCAGGACCAGCCGCGCTGGACGCCGGCCTCGATGATTTGGGGATAGCGCGCGGCGACGTCGGAGTTCAGCAGGGCACTGGCTTTGATGCCGTGCTTGTCGAGCAGCTTGACCTGCCGCCAGACGCCGACGCGCGGGCCGTAGTCACGCCAGCCGTGGTTGAGGCTGTCAGGGGTCAGCGACGTGGTGCCCTCGTAGGTCGCGGTCCCGGGGAGGTCGACGTAGAAGTGTTCGATGTTGAGGCCGACGTAGAAGGCGACCCGCTTGCCTCCGGGCCAGCTCAGCGGCTCGCGCTCGGTGATGGGACGGTAGTCGTAGAGGTCGGTGTCCTGGCTCATGCGACCATGGTCGAACCTTCACACGGATGTGAGGGTCAAACGACGACCGTGTGAGGTGGGTCACATGCGCATCGGCGAACTGGCACAACGCACCGACACCAGCCCCCGCCTGCTCCGCTACTACGAGGAGCAGGGCCTGATCCGCGTGCAGCGCTGCGCGAACGGCTACCGCGACTACGACGAGGCGCTGGTGGACCAGGTCGCGCACATCAGGGGACTGCTGGACGCGGGGCTGTCGACGCGGATCATCAAGCAGATCCTGCCCTGCCTGAACGAGCCGAGCGAGATCCATTTCGCGGACGCCACGCCGGAGATCATCGCGACCCTGGAGGGTCACCGCGACCGGCTCGCGGAGCGGGTGGCGCTGCTGACGCGGAACCATGACGCGATCGCGGCTTATGTGGGGGCGTTGAAGCAGTGCGCTTTGGGGGTGGAGCGGGAGGGGGCGGGGGTTTAGGCGGTCACAGATCGCGGGTCACTAGTCGCCGGTCACAGTTCGTTGACGCAGCTTGGCGGCTCGCATCTCGCGCCTTTCGAACACCCCTTCACGCCGGTCCTCCATCTGCCGCAGGGCGTCTTTGCGGTTCCGCTTGGAGAGCCGGTCGAGGTAGACGGTGCCCGCCAGGTGGTCGGTCTCGTGCTGCAGGCACCGGGCGAAGTAGTCGTCGCCCGCGATGACCAGCGGCGCGCCGTCCTTGTCGAAGCCCCGCACGACGGCGTGCGCGGTCCGTGGCACCACCGCGCTCGCGCCCGGGACCGACAGGCAGCCCTCGACGTCCTCGACGAGCCGCCTGCCCGCGGGGCCGGGCACATCCAGGACGGGATTCGCGATGTGGCCGACGTGCCGTCCGCCGAGACCGTCCAGGCAGTCGAACACGAACAGCCGCAGATCCACGCCGACCTGATTCGCGGCCAGGCCGGCCCCCTCGGCGATGTGCATCGCCAGGAACATGTCGTCGATCAGCGCGGCCAACTCCGGAGTCCCGAACTCGGCCGCCGCCACCTCCCGGCACGGCGTGCGCAGAATCTCCTCCCCGACCTCGGTGATCCGCCGCATCGACCCACGCCCCACCTCCGGCGGCCCCGTCGGGTACGTCCCGACGGGGCGGCCCTGCACCCACACGTTCATCGCAGTCGTCCTCCCACGGCTTGCCCCAGGCTTTGCAAAGTACCAAACTTTGCAAAGTGAACGACGTGAACGCCGACCTCCGCACCCACGCGGTCCGCTCCGCCCTGCTGGAACTGCTGGCCGAGGTCGGAACCGTCACCGCCACCGAAGCCGCCACCCGCCTGGGGCACAGCTCAGGCCTCTGCTCGTTCCACCTCCGGCAACTCGAACGCCACGGCCTCATCGAGGAGGCACCGCACACCGGAGGCCGAGCCCGCCCCTGGCGCCTGAGGCAAAACCCGGCCGCCACCACCGACTCCGCCCCAACCCCCGACGAGCAGTTCGGCGCCCTGGCCCGCGGTCTGGAGGACGAAAGCTGGCAGCGCTGGCTCCGCCTCCGCGACCAGGCACCCGCCGACCTGCCGCGCGAAGAGGCCTTCAGCACGGTCGCCTACCTGACGGCCGAGGAGATGACCCAGGTCGCGCGCACGATCCAGCAGCTCCTGGCGCGCTACCAGGACCGCGAACAACGGCCACTGGCACGCCCGGAGGGTGCGCTGCCGGTCGCGCTGATCACGCGCTTGTTCCCGCTGCTGCCCGACGCGCCGAACGAGGCAGGCCACGGCTGAGGACGATCGCACCAATCGCGGTCACCATCGCCACCATCACCGACAGCTGATTCGCGGTACAGCGCCCGACCAAGCGGCGCCCGCTTGTCGCATATTCGCCACCGCTACGACTAAGCGGCCGGCGCTCGCGCCAGCCACCGCCGCCGGACCCCCGCCGCCCGACCCAGCACCGCCGCCCTGCACCGGCTGCCTCTTTCAGGTCGAGCTGCCCGCGAGTCGGCGCGCCGCCCGACTTCCGCACGCAGCACGCTGCTTGCCCACTCGTTTGCCGCAGCGCCACCACCTGCCCGGCCGCCACGCCCGCCGCCGCTTTCGAGCCGAGCCGCACCACCTACCCGGCCACCGCGCCCCCGCACCCGCATCCGCATCCGGCCAGCGCTGTCGGTCCACCGCCGCGCGCGCCGCAGCAGCAGCATTCGGGGCCCGGTCCGCCGCCGCTTTCGAGCCGAGCCACACCACCTACCCGGCCGCCGCCCCCGCCCCCGCACCCGGCCAGCGCTGTCGGTCCACCGCCGCGCGCGCCGCAGCGGCATTCGGGGCCTGGTCCGCCGCCGCTTTCGAGCCGAGCCGCACCGCCTACCCGGCCGACGCGCCCCCGCACCCGCAGCCCGCAAGCGCCGTCGCCAGCCGGTCCACCGCCGCGCGCGCCGCGGCGGCATCCGGGGCCTGGTCCGCCATCAGGGCGAACACCAGCAGTTGCCCCGAGTTGTCGCGGACCAGCCCGGCCAGCGTCACCACGCCGGTCAGCGAGCCCGTCTTGGCTCGCACCAGGCCGGCTCCGGCCAGGGAGGGCGGGGTCGTGTAGCGGCCGTCCTCGGCCAGGGTGCCGGTGAAGCCCGCGACCGGGAGCCCGGTCAGGGCCGCGCGCAGGTCCGGGTGGTTGTCCGCGGCCGCTGTCGACAGGACTTTGACCAGGAACTCCGGGGCGATGCGGTCGTCGCGGGACAGGCCGCTGCCGTCCAGGACGTTCAGGCCCGCCAGGTTCAGGCCCAGTTTGGCCAGCTGGTCGCGTACCGCCGCGACGCCGCCCTGGAACGTCGCCGGCTTCCCGTCGGCCAGCGCCACGTGCCGCAGCAGCGCCTCCGCCAGGTCGTTGTCCGACACCGTCAGCATGTGCTCGACCAGGTCCGCCAGTCGTGGCGACGTGACGCGCGCCAGCTCCGACGCGGCCGCCGTGCCCGAACCGCCCGCAGCCGCCGAAGGCTTCCCCACCACCTGCACCCCGTGCGCCGCCAACCGTCCGGCGAAGTCCAGCGCCGCCACGGCGGCCGGGTCCGTCACCCGCGGGCTCAGGTCGTCCGCGGCCTTCGCCCGCCCCTCGTCGACCATCAGCCCGACCACCGGCGCCACGTTCCCGTCGGTGTAGCCCGCCGACCACGTCGGGTTGAGGCCCGGGCCGCCGAAAACCGACGCGTCGTAGCCCAGTGTGACCGAATTCACGCCCTTGGCTTGAAGGGCCGCCGCGGTCCGTGCCGCGAGGTCGTCCAGCGACGCCGGCTGGTATCCCGGGTCCGAGGAAGGGCCCTGCGTCGACAGCGTCGGGTCACCCCCTCCGACCAGCACGATCGACGCCGTCCCGGCCGTTCCCGAGCCCGAGTTCGGGCCCTGCAGCACCCGCGTCGCGAACTGGTCGTCCGGCCCCAGCGCCGCCAGCGCGGCGACTGCCGTCACCACCTTGTTCGTCGACGCCGGCGCGAAGCCGTCGGCGGCGTGCTGATCGAACAACAGCGCGTCCGAGGCCGGGTCGGCGACCGCGATCCCGACGTGTTTGCCGAGTCCCGGCGCCAGCGTCAGCGGGCTCAGCGCGTCGGCGAGTTCGGCCGCCGTCAGTGCGCCGCCGGGCTTGTCACCTGCGAGAACGGGGAGCAGCGCGGCCCCGGCCGGGACGTGCGTGGGTCCGGCGGAGCGGGTGGAGGGGGCCGGCGAGGAGGGGGCGAGCGAGTCCTGCGACGCCTGCGCGACCGGCTTCTCGGCCACCGGCGAGCGCCCCCTGCGTTCGCTCACGCGTTGCCCGCCGGACCACGGACCGGCCGCCCACACGCAGCCCGCGGCCAGTACGATCCCGAGCGCGGCTGACACAATGGCGGTCGGCAGCGTTCCCGGCACCTGTCTTGCCACTCAGGTCACTCCTTGATCTCGCGAACTCTGTCGTCACCGCCTGTCTGGGCGACACTAGTAGCAGCACCTGAAAGCGCGGAAACGAGGAAAGACCAATGGAGTTCGACGTTCTCATCGAGATCCCCAAGGGCCAGCGCAACAAGTACGAGGTCGACCACAAGACCGGCCGCATACGGCTGGACCGCATGCTTTTCACCTCGATGGTCTACCCGACCGACTACGGCTTCATCGAGGACACGCTGTCCCTGGACGGCGACCCCCTGGACGCCATGGTCCTGCTCGACGAGCCCACGTTCCCGGGCTGCCTGATCCGCTGCCGCGCGATCGGCATGCTGAACATGGCCGACGAGGCCGGCGGCGACGACAAGATCCTCTGCGTCCCGGCCACCGACCCGCGCTTCGAGCACCTGCGTGACTACCACCACATCTCCGAGTTCGAGCGCCAGGAGATCCAGCACTTCTTCACCAGCTACAAGGACCTGGAGCCGGGCAAGGAGGTCCACCACGCCGAGTGGCAGAACCGCGCCCAGGCCGAGACCGAGATCCAGCGCTCCTACAAGCGGTTCGAGGACCTGCCGGAAGAGGAGAAGGTCCACCACCTGTAGTCAGGCGGTGGCGCCGGCCATACGGTGCCACCCGCCGGCCCCCGGCCCGGACCGGCACGGTGGACAACTCGGTGGAGAACGTCAAGGCCCCCGGCGGGAGCAGATCCCGCCGGGGGCTTTCGCGTTCCGGGGCGTCGCCGCGCCAGGCCGTACCGCCACGGCCCCCCTCGGCCGCGACGCCCCGGAACGCCTTCGAGATGGCTCAGCGCGCAACCTCAGCGCGCGACCTCACCATGCGACGTCAGCGCCCGACCTCAGCGCTCGTCCAGCACCAGACCGTTCACCGCCACGTTCCCCTCGACCATCGACATCGCCGCGAACGCCTCCGGCGTGTGCGGCAGGTCAGCCAGGGCGCGCCCCATCTGCTCAGCGCTCTCCCAGACCCACACGTCCGAGTAGCTGCCGTCCTCCAACCGGCTCAGCCGGGTCGCGGCCAGCGCCGGGTGCTTCGCCCGCACCGCGTCGATGACGGCCGCGCGCCGGACGCTGAACTCGTCGAACTTCTCGGGGCTGACGCGGTAGTGGTGGGTACGGATCGCGGTCGTGGTCGTGGTCGTGGTCGTGCTAGTCATGTCGGGCTCCTCAACAAGCTGCGTCGTCGTCATCACCTCTATGACTCCGGCGCGCGCCCGTTTGTGACATCCCCTGCGACATGCCCGCCAAAGAATCTCCGAGCGCACTGCGCCCGTAGAGCACGCTGCGCCCGTACCGGGCCCGCGACGTCAACCCGGCGTCCGACAGCACCTTGAGATGCTGACTCACCGCCCCCGGCGTCACCCCCAGCTGCCGCGCCAGCTCCGTGGTCGACACCGGCTCGCCGAGCATCAGCAGCATCCGGGCCCGCGGCGCCCCCAGCAGCCGCTCCAGCGCCGGTCCCGGCGGCGGCGGGACCACCCGCTCGGCCATCGTCGCCAGCCCGCGCGCCGGATAAAGGATCCACGGCGCCACCGCCGGCTCGATCTGGCTCAGCGCGCCGTGCGCGAAGCACGTCGGGGCCAGCAAGAGACTGCCTCCGCCGACCGGCACCTCGTACACCGGCGCCGCGGCGGGGTTCGCCACGGTGCCCCACCGGATCACCAGCCGCCGGCCGTCCCAGCTGAGCCGGTCCCCGAGGCCGGTGAACAGCGCGCCGGCCCCGCGCTCCACGAGCACCCGGGCCCGGTACACGATGTCGGCCTCCAGCACCGACCGCGCCCGCGGCCACCACTCCGGCGCCAGGCACGTCTCCCAGTACGCCTCGAACGCGTCCGCGATCTCGGCCAGCAGCCCGCCGGGGTCCCGCCGGCCGCGCGTCAGCCGGGGCGGGACGGCGCCGTCGATCTCGACGAACGTGCGCTCCAGGTCCGGCCAGATCCGCTCCAGCGGCGTGGCCCGCAGCGCCGCCAGCTCCTTGTGGAAGTCCGGCCACGGCGTCGTGGGACGCGGCGTGAGGAAGTCGGGGATCCAGCGCCAGGACCCGACCAGCGCGGTGAGCAGTTCGGTGTCCAGGCGCTCGAACGCCGGCCGCATGCGGTTGAACAGCGGCACCTGCTCGGCGTAGTAGCCGGCGTGGGTCCACATGCGCAGACTCATGCCGGTCTCCAGGAGTGCCGAGCACACGAAGGAAGTCGCGGCCAGCTCGTCCAGGCCCAGTTCGACAGTAATCATTCAGTCCCCCGCTGAATCCATTCCGGCGACGATGCTAGCCGCGTTGTGCTGATCGCATGACTACGGCTTCCCCTCGGCCGCCGGCTTCGGGCCCGCGAGCTGCCTCCGGCTCCGGCGCGATCGCGCTGCCAAGCCCACCGAGCCCGTCGAGCGCACCAAGCCCGCCAAGTCCACCGGGGCGACAGAGCTCCCGCCGCCGCCTGGAGCTCGCGACGTTCGTCAGCAACTTCGGCACCGGCCTGTACCTGACCGTCTCAGCCCTCTTCTTCACCCGCACGCTCGGCTTCGGCGCCGCGCGGGTCGGCGTGGTGCTGACGGTCGCCGGGCTCGCGGGAGTGCTGGCGAGCCTGCCGGCCGGCCGCGCCGCGGACCGGTTCGGGATCAAGCCGAGCTACACGGTGCTGCTCGTCGCCGAGGCGGCGGCGGTCGGGGCGCTGGCGTTCTGCACGTCGTTCTGGGCGTTCGCGGCGGCGGCGTGCGTCTCCACGGCGATCGACCGCGCGGCGTCGGCGGTGCGGCAGGCGCTCTACGCGCAGGCCTTCGACCCGGAGACGCGGGTCGCGGACCGCGCCGCGATCCGGGCGGTGACCAACGTGGCGATCGGAGCGGGAGCGGCGGCGGCCGCGCTGGTGCTGCAAGCGGACAGCCGCTGGCTGTTCCAGGCCGCGATCCTGGCGAACGCGCTCAGCTTCGTCGGAGTCGCGGCGCTGCTGCCGGGGATTCCGCTGCGCGAGCCGGCGCGCGCCGCAGCGTCCACCGCTGACACGTCCGACGCTTCCGACTCCCGCTCGAACTCGCGCTCCCGCAACCACACCCGCGCCCCGCGTCCGCCGAAGATCCGCGTCGCCCGGCCCTACCAGGCGATCTCGGCCCTCAACGCGGTCATGACCCTCCAGTTCGCCTTCTTCGACATCGGTCTCCCGCTCTGGCTGCTGCAGGACACCCGCGCGCCGCGCTTCATGGTCTCCGGGATGCTGATCCTGAACACGGCGCTGGTCGTCCTGTTCCAGGTGCGCGTGGCACGCGGGGTGCGGGGCATCGCGGCGGCGGCCCGGGCGACCTGCCTCGGGTCGTTGGTGCTGGCCGGCGCCTGCGTGACGACCGCGTGCGCCAAGGGGCTGTCGCCGGTCGCGGCGGTCGCCGTGCTGCTGGTCGCCGGCGTCCTGCTGACCGCCGGCGAGGTCCTGACGCAGGCCGGTTCCTGGACCCTGAGCTACGACCTCGCCGACGAGCGGGCCGTCGGGGCGTACCAGGGGGTGTTCAACGCGGGCACGGCGGCGGGCCAGATGGCCGGGCCGCTCGTGGTCACGCAGACCGCGATCCGCCACGGCCTGGCCGGCTGGGCCGCGCTCGGGGCGGTCTTCGCCGTGGCCGGGTTCGCGACGGTGCCGGTGGCGCGGTGGGCGGCCGCGTCCGTATCCGAGCCCGCATCCGATCCCGCCACGAACATCGAATCCTGACAGCCGGTTGGCAGACGGCCGCCGCGGACGGCTAACATCGGCCCCTTCGCGATCGGCGAGAGGGTCCGCATCCATGAGCAAGTACCGGGTCAACGTCTGCCTGCCGCCGTCCGCGCTCACCGACGTCGAGCGCGCGCTGGCCGACGCGATGGCGCCGTTCGACATGAACCGCGGCGACGACTTCGACCCGGACGCCACCTGGGACTGGTACCGCGTGGACGCCGGACGGCAGCGCTTCGCGGTGAACCCGCGGCACGACGGCGACCCGCGGCTGATCCACGCCGACCCGGTGGTCGTCGGCACCCCGCACGAACCGCTGCGCTGCGACGGCGGCCCGCGCGGCCTGCTGGACTTCGACGCCTGCCGCCGCGCCGCCCGCGCCGAGGCGCTGACGTACTGGGAGGCGCAGATGCGCGACTTCGAGCGCCTGGTCGCCGACCACCCGCCGGCCGAGCCGCTGACCGCGTTCCTGGCCCGGCACGCCGCCGACCCCGAGGGCTACCCGCGCGGGCAGGCGGTCGACGACCACCACGCGCAACCACTCATCAAAGCCCTGAACCACCAGTCGGTCTTCGAGCGCTACCCGAACCTGGGCGCCTGGGTCCTCGGCCCCGACACGGACCCGATCACCATCTACACCCGCGACCCGCAGCCCGGTTTCGAACTGGCCGAGACCTGGGCCGTCGCGCGCGCCGCGCTGCTGACGCTCGACGGGGAGTGGACCGGCATCAAGCCCTACAGCCCCGAACCGGACGAGGAGAGCGACACGTTCGCCCGGCGGTCCACCGCGTATCTCGAAGGGCTGGACGAGGACTGCGTGGTCGTGCGGCTGTTGTGCCACTGCTGAGCCACTGCTGACAGCTCGGATCGACCATCAGGCATCACGCCTCAGACATCCGGTACCGAACATCGACCATCGGGCTGCCGGCGAGCCACCGCGCCGAGACGCACTCAGTCGTGGTCGTAGACCGTGACCGCGACGCCGCGCTCGCCGAGCCGCGTGGCCACCAGCGGCTCGATCCGTCCCCACTTGCCGCCAGCCAGCCCGCAGCCGATCCGCGGCATGTGAACCGACGCCTTGAGCTCGACCGCGTGCTCCGCGAGCCGGGCCAGGCACTCGTCGACGGCCTCGTACCGGATCGGCGGACCGGCCGAACCGGTCTTGGTCCCGTGCTGCCCGACCATGTTGGCCACCCACAGCCCCCGGCCCACCGCGACGACCTGCACCGCGCCGAGGCCGAAGTCGTTGCGCGAGCGCTCGCGGTACCACTTGCGGAAGGCCTTCTCAGGCTCCTTCCAGCGGGCCGACAGCGCCAGCACGAAGCCCTTGCCCCAGCCGCCCCGGTCGTTGCAGACGTGCGCGATGATCTTCGGCCCCTTCGCCTGCGGGACCGTCGCGTCACCGGCGATGAACTGGATGGCGGCCATGGCTCCATCATCCGGGCCGGGACTGACAGTCGCGAGCGAATAAAGCCTCAGGCCGCGCGCGTCCGCACCGACCGCGCCGGCCCTCCGGCCGCGTCACGTCATTCAGCGAACCAAGCCGCTTCCACCCCCGACAGATACTGCTTCACATAAGCCTGATGCCGCTCCGGAAGCTCCGGCAGCTCCCCGATCGGGACCCACCCGACGTCCACCGACTCGTCGTCGTTGACCCGCGCGGTCCCTCCCGTCGCCCGGCAGAGGAACGCGACGTCCATGAACACGGTCTCGTCCCCGTTGGGATGCGAGAACTGGCCGGTCACGTCCACCGCCAGCACCCGCTCGGCACGTGCCGTCACCCCGGTCTCCTCCAGGATCTCGCGCACGATCCCGACCGCCGGCGGCTCCCCCGGGTCCAGGCATCCCGAGACGAGCGTCCACTGCAGGTTGTCGGCCCGCCGCACCAGCAGCACGCGCTGCTCGTCGTCGACGACCAGGCCGGTGACGCCCGGAAGCCACAGCAGGTCGTGACCTATCTTCTTGCGGATCTCGACGATGAATTCGGGAATCGGCATGCCGTCACGCTATCGGCACCACGTGTCCTCGCGTGGTCGGGCGAGTAAGTGTAGGTTCCCGATTTCGCTGTCTCCTCGGTAGGCGGTTGACCTCGTCTGCACTGGCGAGTCTCATGCACGTGTCCCCTCCGTGTTTCTCACCAGGATGTCCCATCCTGGGGCGTCGCCAACAGTCGTGCCACCAGCCCCAGAGGCTGCACCAGCACTTGGGGGCTGGTGTCTACCTGTCCAGGTCGAACTCTTTAAGCACCCTCTCGGCATTGCAGCCGATAGATTGCTTCATAGCATGCCTATTGGTACGGTGCCGGTGTGAAGGGTGAGACATTCGGTGAGATGGTCCGTCGGGCGCGCAAGGCCCGGGGCTGGAACCAGGCCGAGCTGGCCCAGCAGGTCGGGAAGAGCCAGCGTGCGGTAAGCACGTGGGAGCAGGGAACAGCCCAACCGGAACAGGCTGTCAGAGACCGGGTGCTGGAGGTTCTGGGGCTGGGCAACCCTGCGGCACCGCAGGCGGCGCAGAGCCAGCAAGCATTTCCCGGCCGTGCGCTGGTAGCC
Source organism: Catenulispora sp. EB89 (assembly GCF_041261445.1). Classification (NCBI taxonomy): domain Bacteria; kingdom Bacillati; phylum Actinomycetota; class Actinomycetes; order Catenulisporales; family Catenulisporaceae; genus Catenulispora; species Catenulispora sp. EB89. The sequence continues at coordinate 368,563 of NZ_JBGCCU010000005.1, read as the reverse complement.
GAACTTCCCTTCGAGTGGCTGAGCACGGCAGACTTCGAGCACTTCACACGGGACCTGCTACAGGCCCGCAACCTCGGGGCGTTCGTCAGCCTGGTCGGCAAGAGCGGCCACACCCAGTTCGGCTACGACGTGCATGTCACGCACGGCACAACGGTGACCATCGGCGTCCAGTGCAAGCGCAGGGCCCGTTTCGGACCGGAGGACGTGCGCGCTGCGGTGGCCGCGGCCGGAGCCGGAGCAACCGGACCGGCGCCGTCCTCGGTCATCGCCTTGTCCCGCATCGCCAGTCCCGCCGCATGCGAGGAGATACGCAAGTTCCCCGGCTGGGAGCTGTGGGACCGCAACGATCTTTCGCAAATGGTGCGCAGGCTGGAGCAGGACCGCGCCGAGGCCATCATGAAGCGGTACTTCCCGCAGATGCTGGCCGACTTCCTCGGTGTAACCCTTGGGCCGTGGCTGGACGCCGACGCGTACATCGACCGGTGGCACACCGACAAGACCTACAACCACCGCTGGCACCTGGTGGGACGGACCGACACCGTAGAGGCCCTCACCGACTTCGCCGTCACCGAGAGGGGCCGGATCGCAGTGCTGTCCGGGCCCGGCGGGTCCGGGAAAACGAAAGTTCTGATCGAGGCGTGCAGGTGCCTGGCCGGCCATGGGGTCCCCGTGCGGGTCCTGGATCACGACGGCGACGTCGAGCGGGCGGCATTCGAACATCTTCCACACACCGGCGCCCTCTTGATCATCGTCGATGACGCCCATGAAGGATCCCTTCCGCTGGGGAAGGTCATCGCCGGCGTGCTGGAGGCGAACTCGGGCGCGAACATCCTGGTGTCATCGCGCCCCTACGGGCTACACCGTGTCGACGAGGCGCTGAGCGGGGTCGGGCTCAGCATCGGCGACACGCTTCAGAAGAAGATCACCGAGCTGGATCAGGATGCGGCGACGGAACTGGCCCGCGAGGCGTTGGACGAACCGGTGCGGCACCTAGCGCCGCGGTTGGCCGCAACACTGCGGGACTGCCCCCTACTAATCGTTACTGGGGCGACGCTGATCAACCGCGGCCAGCTGCACCCCTCGGGTCTTGAAGACGATGAGCGGCTGCACGATGTGCTGACCCGGCGGCTTCCCGACGCCCTGGCCGGACCGGCCAGCTTCACCGACCCGCGGCGAGACGTGCTGACCGCGCTGGCCGCGTACCAGCCGGTGAACCTGGCCGACGACGACGCGCGGGCGTCGTTGCAGGAGCTAACCGGGCTGGAGTTCCACGACCTGGCGCCGCACATCTCGGGCCTGGAGGCGGCCGGGCTGGTGCTGACCCGCGGCCAGACGGTGCGTGTCGTGCCCGACCTGCTGGGTGATGCCCTGCTGAACCGGGCCGCCCGCCTGCGCGGTCCAAACGTGCCCACCGGGTACCTGAACAAGGCGTGGCAGTCGGCCGCAGACGCCGCAGCCCGCAACCTGATTATCAACGCCGGTCGGGTGGACTGGCAGGCCGGGAAGTCGGGCCCGAACGGCACTTCCATGATCGAGTCGTTGTGGAACATGCTGGAAGCGGAGTTCCACGGCAGCGATGCAGTCGAGCGTGTCAGTATCCTGAAGCTGCTCTCCGAGGTCGCTTTCTTCCAGCCCACCAGGGCCTTGAAGATGGTTGAGTGGGCGATCGAGCACCCGGCGCAGCCGACGTCCAAGCCCGTTATGTTCAGCAGGACGCGCACTGTGGACGACACCGAGGTGCGCCACGCCATGACGCCGGTCCTGCACCCGATCGCCTGGTACCCCAAGTTGCTTCCCGCGGCAGCCACTCTGTTGTGGGACCTGGCCCGGCAGGACCCCCGTGAGTCCCCCCAGCATCCCGACCACCCGTTGCGGGCTCTGCACACGCTGGCGTCTTTTACCCATTTCGGCGTGACCGAGCAGCAGCAGATCCTCATCGGACTGGTCGACCGCTGGCTCGGCCGCCCGCGCACCACCGGCGACCGCAGCCCGCTGACCGTGCTGGAACCGATGCTGGCCACCAGCAGCCACGACGAGAGGTGGACCTCCAAGGCGCTGTCCTTCTTCCCGTATCCGGTGGCACCCACCCCCGAGGTCCTGGCGCTGCGGCACAGCGTGATGGACATCGCGTTCGCCCAGCTAGCGAGCACCGATCCGGCCACGGCCTCGGCGGCGGCCGGCCTGATCGGAGCGGCGATCTCCATCATGCCCGCGCCGTTCGGGCTGCAGATCCCCGCCGAGCTGCAGCAGGCCTGGTTCGAACACTTCCAGGACATCCTGAACCGGCTGCGCGACCACCTGGCCCAGACCAGCCTCAGCCCGGCGCTGCTGGTCGACATCCGCTCGCGGCTGAACTGGACCGCCCAGTTCGGCCCCGGGCAGTTGCGTCACTCTGCGCAGGTGATCACCGCCGCCATTCCGGCCACCGCGGACAACACCTTGGCCCGCGCCCTGCACGGCGGCCCCGCCGATCCCTGCGACGACCCGGACATGGACGCCATCAAACAGGGGCTGAAGAACCTGTTCACCGAAGCGATCGCGCAGATGTCGGACTGGCCCGACGAGCAGGCCGCCGACCGGCTCAACACCCTGCTCGCCGCCCAGCAGACGTCAGCCGCAGACGCGGGCCGGGCGCGGCCGTTCCTGTGGGAGGCAATCACGCGGCGGCCGTCGTTGGGCGCGGCGATGTGCAAGCATGCGATCTCCGCCCCCGAAAGCGTCCTAGGTCCCCAGCTGTCAGTCACGCTCAGCGCCATGGCGCAGGCCGACGGCCCCCGGGCGGTCGCCTGCGGGCGCCAACTGCTGACCGACGGACGGATCGCGTTCGCCCGCGAGGTCGCGCTCGCCTTCGGGCTGCAGCGCGCCCGCCTGGACCTGGCGGATGGCGAGGACAAACTGCTGCGGGAGATGGCAGGCCACGCCGACCCCCACGTGTCCGCTGCGGCCGTCGGTGCCACGCGCTACCTGCGGACCTCCCACCCCGACCTCGCCGTCGACCTGGTGTTCGCCGCTCTGCCCAGCGGCGGCCTGAGTGAAGCGGTCTGGCTGTTCAAACCCGAGCTCAACGGCACGCTGTCATGGGCACAGCTACCGGAACATCGCAAAAACGCAGTACTACAGCAGCTGACCGAGATCCCCGAGCTGGAGCACTACACGATCGCGCAGCTGCTGGCGTACATCGCCGGCGAAGACCCCGAAGCGGTCATCGAGGTGCTGCAGAACCGGGTGCAGACCGCCGAGCAGGGCCGGCCCGATCGGTTCATCCCGCTGCCGCACACGCCGTGGGCGACCATGCCGTTCCGCCAGTCCGACCGGTTCCCCGACCTACTACGCCGGATTCGCGAATGGCTCGCCGCCGCACCAACATCACCCTGGCGCCAGTTTCTGGGTGCTGACCTGTTCCGACTAGTCGCCGGGCCGTACGACGACCAGGTGCTGGACATCATCGCCGAGTACACGAACAACCCCGACCCGGTGAAGATGCGCGTGGTGGCGACCATGCTTTCCGAAGCCCCACGCGGGCTGATCTGGGACATCAACATCGTGCGGCACGTGCTGCGGACTGCGGACCGCTGCGGACAGGACAGCCTGAACGCTGTGCAGGGCGCCCTAGCCGGAGCAGCGGCCCGTGGTGGGCGCAACGCAGCGGTGGGCGAACCATTCGCCGAGGACGTCGAGCAGCAGACACGCGCCCAGGCCCTAGCCGCTTCGTGTCTGCGTGGCAGCGTTGAGGAGCAGTTCTACACCGCACTAGCCGAATCCGCCGGCCGGGCCATCGCCTGGGCCGTCGCCGAAACGGATCAGCCAGACGATCATCGCAAATGGAGTTGATCAATGGCTCGCCGACGCGGGGCCTCTGTGCACGTTCCGTTTCCCGGCCAGCGGCTACTCATCGACAGTGAGGCGGCCCAGTCCTTGATCTTCGCTGGCCTGAGTAGGTTCGGCTGAACCAGACCTGATCCGCAGGCTTATGCGGATGCGGCCCGTTTCAGACACTGGTCATCCCGACGAACCCGCCGACGGTTGCGCGCCCATCACCGCTGCGCGATGCAGTCGGATCGCTTCAAGTGCTGGCCGGTCGAGCGGAGGGGTGAGTGCTTGAACCTCTGGTAGGTCAAGAGCCGAGAGCAGGGCTCGTCCGCGCGCGGTGGGCCGCATCGCCTTGCCGCGCGCGGCTCGGTGAAACAGCTGAGCTCCGGCGTCTCTTTCCAGGCGCCGGAGCTGTGTCACGAGAGCGCTCTGGAATAGGCCGAGGTCCTCGGCCGCAGCGTCGATCGTCGCGTAACGCATAACGGCTTGAAAGCGCTGGAGACGCTGCCAGCCAGCGAGACCGCCCTCGACAGCACGGCGGATGTCGTCAGGTACGCTGCCGGGCACGACCGCGATCATCTGGGTATGGCTTGCGATGCCGGGCGGACGTCGTGGGATCTTGTGACGAATCAAGCTACGACGGACCGTCTCTGCGGACGTGCCCAGTTCGGCCGCAATGTCCTCGTGGCTGCGTCGTTGGTCGACGTACTGGTCGCGCAGCCAGTGTGGATCGATCGTGAAGGCGGTCTTCCACGGCGGCAGAAGTTCAACGCCGATCTCGGCAGCGATCTCAGAGATCAGGCCGCGGGGGAAACCCGTCTCCTGCTCAAGCTGGCGGAGCCGCTTTCGGAGCCCGACGTGTTCTCGTTCGAAAAAGTCGGTGGTCAACAGCTCGCGGGCCTGTTGCCGACGACGCCAGGCGACATGAGGCCCACGTGGAGCTGGGGTCCAGGGGCCGTCGGTATCCAGCTCCAAGACCAGCCGGATGTGGTCGGCAGTAGTGGCCATGCGCTCGGCGACCGCGCCGACAGGCGTCTTGTCAGTCACGACGAGCTTCAATACCTGTTGGCGGTCGATGTCATCAGGTTCGCGGCCGGGCCTACGCAGCGCCGGACAGCAATCCGTCGGCGGCGACCACGTCAACGGCTCGTCGATTCCCAGCTCGCGCAGAATCCTGATGGCGTGGTCTGCCAAGGTGCGGCGCAGCGGCGGCGCCAGCCAATCAACAAAGGCCAAGTACTGGGCTCGGTCGGGCGATCCCCGCCAGCTCAGGGCATTGCCGGGGTCGTTCAGATCGGCGCCGGTCAGCAGCTGATGCAGGTAGCGGCGAGCCTGCAAGTGGCGTCCGCTCCCCTGCTCTCGAGTCTTGGCGGTGTCACCGGGGTGGATACCGGTGTCGAAGCACAAACTGCGCCACTGGTCCTCACTGAGCAGGTCAGTGCCGACGACGGCGCGTCGGCGGTGATAGTCAATTCGGCCGTCGTGCTGGTCGAGATATTCGGAGATATTCCCGATGGCGCGGAGTATCGTGTCGCCGCCGCTGGTGACCTCCGTACTCAGGTAGCGGGTGAGTTGCCATTGCAAGTGGGGGTGCAGAACTTCAGCGACGTTGAGGATGTTCCGCTCAGGGTTGCCGCTTGTCAGTAGGAACACGATGGCCGCGGCGCGGAACCGTTCGGAGTCGCAGCCGGCGGCAGGCATCAGGCGTATCGACCAGTCTGGCCAGAGCAGTTGCGGAAGCCATCGGGTCCGGGCTTCGGCGAGCCCCGGTTGCGGGAGCGCGGCCGTCGGCAGCGTGCTGCGGAAGCGGATGCGATCGATGTGGGCGAGGTCGGGGTCGAGGGCGCGCAGGAACCTGCGCTGGACCGGTGGGGAGAGCTCGGCCCAATGGCCGCTGAGCCCAGCTGGGGGCATGCGCTGACGACTGCCGTCGCGACGGCGCAGCAGGACACGGATCTGTTCTTCAGCCGATTCGCCGCCGTCGGGCGAGATCAGGTCGAGGACACGCGTGGTGATGGCACCGACCAGCGGCCCGTTGTCAGGCGGCATACTTCCAAGCCGTTCGGCACCGACTTCATGCGGTCGGTCCCGCTCGGCCTGGAAGGCGTTGACTACGTGCAGCCCGAACGACTCGAAGTCGGCGGGAACCGATGTTCTCACCAGCCATTTCGCCACCGACGCCAGGTCGACGAACGTGAAGCCCGCCAGTTGTCCGACGCTGTGCCCGTCTCCGCACTCGACGCTGTCCAGAAGGGAATTGATGCGCCTTTGTGCCATCAGCAACGTCACGCTGGCGGCCTCGGGAGCCGCGGCGTCGCGCAGATCAAGGCGGCAGAGCGAGCAGGACGTACCTGCTCGATGCTTGGCGCCGGTGCGAACGTAGGGGGTTCGTAAGCAGCCCGGGCATCGGTCCTCCAGCAGGACCCCATGCGTGGTGCAGGCGAACGACCACGTCAGCCGCCAGCGCAACGGCCAGCGTCCGTCGGCTTCGTCCAGGCACTGCGGGCAATAGCGTGATCCTCGGCATCGTCCCCACAGTCTGCGAGGCCGGACTCCGCGGGCGGCATGGTTCATCACCAGCAGTTGTCCGTCGTAGAGCCGCAGGGTCATCGAGTGCGCCTGATCGGCGCTGACTCCGCACGTCTCCTCCAGCCGTTCGGTCTCCGTCGGGCTCAAGGCGATGCTGAAGTCCGGGAACTCGCCTCTGATCACTTCTCGTAGCCCAAGGGCCTTCACCACGGTGCTGACCCGAACGTTCAGCAACCGTCCGTATGCCTGGAGCCAGCTTCCGAACGACTCACCGGCAACAGGTTCGAGCCGGAGCGGCAGCGTCCGCACCTGCTCAGCCAACCGCGATCGCGCGGCCTTGCCGGGGCTTGCTGCGCAGCCGTCCGGATTGCAGGGCGAGCTCCAACTCAGCGCGGCCAGCCTCGGCAGCGGCGTCAATCTTCACCTTGTCGAGCAGGTCGGCATCAAGGCGTTCAAGTCCAGTACGCAGCGCCCGCTGACATCCTCGGTTGATCAGGGTCATGAGGGAGCCGATATGGCCGGTGGAGCGGGCAAACAAGTAGTCCGACAAGTCATCGGCCAGCATTCCGGGATGCTTGTCGACCAGGACAAGCCGTTGCTCCAGCGCCAGCAGCATGTTGCGCCAGGCCCGACGTCCGGCCTCGTCTGCGATGGTGAACGGTTTGAGCACCAACGGTGTCGACCGACGCCCTGTCTGGGCGATCACGGTGTCTGCCTCGGACTCGCCCTCACTGAATAGCCCTCTGGCTCTCAGTCCCACGCCGATGAACAGCAGGACGATCGGGAACTCGTTGGCGATGTACTTGAAGTGGTTGGACACCTCCATGCCGCCGGTCTTGCGCCATTGCAGGAAGTGCAGGTCATCGATGATGAGCAGCCGCGTGTCACACATTAAGACGCAGTCCAGCGCCCGTTTCCCCATCTCGGAGGTGGTGCCGTTCGTTCCGGGGTGCCCGTAGAAGTCCAGCAGCGCCTTGTTGAAGTCCTTCATACCGGTGTTGCCGGTCAGACCAACCCGGGCCACCGGCCACCGCTCGTGGCCCTCCTCAGTAAGCGTCCCCTCCTCCGCGATCGTGCGACGATGCATTTCCTTCGCGAACGCCAGCACAGCCGTGGTCTTGCCCAGGCCGGGGAACCCTTCGACCGCCATGGCGCCCTTCACCAAGTCGCCCGCCTTGGGGTCCTCGGACTCGAAGATGTCCGCCATTTCGTGATGCAGTTCCTCAAGCTGGGGTGTCTTGATCGGGCCGAGGTTGGCATGCCAGAAGCGAAGGTCTCGATCCCTGATTGCTTTCGCTTCGGGAGCTAGGCCAGCCAACTCGCTGCGCGACAGCTGTTCCGGCTGCACCTTCGGCGGCGCCTCGACCAGCGCCTTCCAACCCTCTTTGCGGGCGATGGTGAGGCGATCGAGTCGGGATGTCCCGGCACCGTCTACAACGGCTCTCACACGTCCTCCAAGGCTTCGGCGTAGAAGTCGTCATCCTCAAAGTCCGTCGAGTCGTCGTCGCCCTCCTTGACCTCCTCGTCATGCGGGCTGCCCGGCTGCTGGGACGCCTCCAGAGCCATACGCACCGAGGGAGGTGTTCTCGGGGCACTGGGGTCCGGCAGATCGAATGCCGTCTGCTCACGTGACAAGCGCAGCGCCATGCGGCGTTCGGCCGTGGTTTCGCCCAGCCCCAGGCGCCAGCGCTCGAATAGGTCGGCGGCTGCCAGCCGGTCGTCGGGGAACGCGTACTTTGCCGCTGCCAGTTTCCGAGCGAAGGCCAGTGCTTCCTCGCTCAGCGGCATGATCAGACTCGGCGCGTGTTCCCAGACCAGCACGTGCCATTGCCGCTCTAGGTCGCGGAAGTAGACGCGGGTGATGTCGTCGGGGTCGACTTGGATCGGCCATCGGCCGCCGCGATAGGGGCTCTTGGCGCCGTCACGCGGCAGGCCTTCGCCTCTATACCGGCGTCTATCGATCTCCACACCATAGGGTTGGATGGTGCGCCACCGGGTCTCCAGAAACTCCAGACCGAGGTCAGGATCGCGTGGGACCTCGATGTAACCAGCGCGGGCGACACCATGTGCGAACATCTGCGCTGGAGACAGCGCCAGACCGGGGACTCCGGGATCGATCAGACCCGCATGAGGCCGCAGGTGGTAGACCGCCGCGACCCATTCTCGGACCCGGGCGTCCAACTCGTCCAGGAAGTAGAACGCCTCACCTTCGGGATCCACACCCCGCGAGAACAGATCAGGCCCCTTGTAACCCGGCAGCCCCTGCAACAGGTCTTCCCGCAGAGTCTTGAAGAACCTCTCCACCGGCCCTTTGTCGCGGCCAGTGCGAAGCCTGACCGGCTGGATCGAAATGCCCATCCGGGCGCACACGCTGGTCAGGTGTTCCGACAGATAGACCCGTCCGTGGTCAACGACGATCGTCTCTGGAACAAGTTCCGGGCTCGACCTCCCGGTGAGGTGCCCGTCGACAGCCTCAGGATCCACCAACACCGCCCTAGGGACGCCGTGCTCGGGCCAGACTGCCCGCGCCGGCCAGTCCGGAAGCACCGGGCGCGGCCGGTAAGCCTGGTAGAGCACCGCCGCAGCATCCACGGCCTTCGTCGACACCGGGGTCAGCCGGATGCCGGTGATGCAGCGCGTGTACCAGTCCATCGCGACCGTCAGCTCGACCTGCACCCACCGCAGCGTAACCGGATCCAGTGCGAACACGTCCAGGCGCGTGGTGTCCATCAGCACGTACTCCCCCGGCCTGGTCGGTCGCAGTTTGCCGTAGGCCTGCTGAGGCCGATCAGCGACGTCCAGGTTTCGCCGTGTACTCAGCCGGAAGGTCGGATGCCGACGCTCCAACTGCTCCAACACCCGGTAGGCCGCTGATCGACTCGGATTCGCAACCGCACCCTCACCGAACCGAGCCGCCAGCCGCGCTGCGGTCCGCTCGATCACCATCTTGCGGGTGGGACGCGACAGACCGGTGTGCTCAACCATCACCTCCAGCGCCATCTCAGCCCACTCAGGGGCGATGCGCCCCAGCGGCTCGCTGCGGCGCGGACTGGCCAGCCCGGCCTCGCCATCCCTGCGGAATCCAGCGACCCATCGCTTGATGGTGCGGGCGCTGACCCCGAGTTCCTCAGCTTTCGCGGCGTAACGGGTCATGAGTGAGGCGGCAGGGTCGAAGGCCATGCGCGGTTCACCGGGGCCAGCCAGCTCAGGATCCCCAGCTCGATAGCCAGTAAGGACCTCACGAACGTGTTCGGCCCGCTCCAGCACCTGTGCCCGCTCCGCAGAGGTCAGTTGCGCCAGCACTACCCCGGCCAGGTCCTGGTCCTCGTCCGAGGACGGCCCCGGACTGTCCGCAACAATCCTCGCCCGATCCCCGAACAACAACTCCTTGGCCGTGAAGCGGGCGAGCCGACCGAACCCGTCCTTGACAACGACCTCGTTACCCGCTGCGGTCGCCGCCATCTCGACGACCTCGACCGCGTCCCCGTCCACGACGAAGCGAGAACCGACGCCCAGCCGTGTCGCCGCCGGACTCATGCCGCCTGCCGCAGGACATGAGAGCCGGACAGGGGAACGCGCAGATCGGTCGCCAAGTGTCCAGACCACAGCAGGTGCAGCACGGCGGCCCGGACAAGCGGCGCCGAGCGAGTGGAAAGGCTGGCGAACGCCGCGGCCAATGTAGCGCCGTGCAGATCCCGGGCCTTCAGCTCGCCAACGATGTCGGGAGCGAACAGCCAGTCACGGCGGTAGCCGGCCAGGAACCTGATGTTCTCCAGTTCCGCCGCTGGTGGCTCGGACCACACCTGGAAGCGCCAGCCGCGCTCCTCGACGGTCGCTCGCGCCCAGTCAGCGTGAAAGCCACCTTCGGCCGGACGAGACGGTGTGCGGGCTTGACGTCGACCACCAACGGACCATCATCGGCAAGCAGAAGGAAGTCGGGGATGTGCCGGCGCCTGATTCCATCGACCTCGGCGGTCATCAGCATCGGTTGCGCCAGGATGTGTGACACCGAGGGATCGAAGTCGGCATAGAGCAGCCGCGTCAGCTCCAGCCGCGACTCGTAGATGACGTGGCCCTGGACAGTGGACGACCAGAACGTCCCGGAGTAGTGCTTCTGGTCCTTGTGCCAGCGGAACGTCCGCCATGGCTCGGCGCCGCGGAACGACTCGGCCGGCACCTCGTTCCATGGACGATCCGCAACAGTCTTCCCGTCGGCCTTCCGGAGACTCACTTGGGCCGACGAGGGGGTGCCCTTGTCAGCCATCGGAGCTCCCGTCCCTGACTCCACATGCCGGTATGACATGAACGTCGCGAGAAACAGGCCGGATGGCAAGACACCACAGTTCCGGGCCACTCCATCGAGTGACATGGCCGCACGAACCAGAGGTCAGCGACCTCGCCTAACCCAAGCGCTCAATCAAAAACCAGCAATGGGATGGTCTTGATGGGCGCAAGCCGCTGCTGAATGGTGTTGTCCTGGTCCTCAGCGTCCTCGGCGTTGCCCCGCAATCTATGTGGAACTCGCCAGCGGTCGGCGTGAGCTACGCGCGGGTTCGCGGAGTAAGCATGCGCAGAGCGCCGGTCATGTTCATGCGCCAGCGGGCCATCTCGATGCTGCAGCCGAACTTGTCGGCGATTTGCTCGTGGCTCAGCCGTCGGCGTGCTGCGGCGCGTGCTGCGGGTCCGGGGATGAGCAAGGTGGCGCCCAGCCAGTCAGCTTCGTCCTCGATGTCCTGGTTCCACAGGCGACAGCCGCGGAGGTCGAGGGCAGGGGTGGGCGGGTGGAGTAATAGTCCGTGGGCCAGCTCGTGCGAGAGGTTGCTCGCCTGTCGGGCGGGCGAGTGCGCGTCATTGTTGACGATCGCGCGAGCCGTGCCGCAGAAGACGGTCACGGCGGACAGCGCGCCCTGTTCGGCGCGATGGAGGTAGGCCACGGCGTCGGCGATGCCGTCGATTCCCGGCGTGACGTCGGGCAGCATGGACAGGCTCAGGACTGGGATACCCAGGTGCTGGGCGAGGTCCAGGGGGTGGAGTCGGTCGTCGAGCGTGAGTCCGAGTTCGGCTCGTACGTCTGCCGCGCTTCGCTCAGCCTGCGCCTTAAAGCCACGTTGGAGGGCCATTCCTAGTTCTGCCGCAGCGCCTCGTAGGTGGCCTTGACGACCTTCTCCAAGGCGGCCGCAGCCTCTGGGGTGAGGTTGCGGTCGCTCTTGAGGTACGTGGAGATCATCGCCAGCGGGTTGGCCGGCTCATTCTGGTGAACCCGTATGACGTAGTCGTCGGCTTTGAGCCCCGCCCAGTCGACGAGCGCGGCAAGGCTGTCGACGTCCGGGCGTTTGCCCTGGGCCAGGCGCGTCAGGGTCGACTGGCTGACGCCAGCCTGCTCGGCGACCTGTTTCCAGTTCCTCCCCCGTGCCTCGCGCTCGGCGTCGAGGGCGGCGAAGAAGGAGGGCGCGTCGAACGATCCCCGCTCGCCCGGTGCGCGGTCTACCATGAAACTCCTTGCACTTGTGACGTTCGGTTGCGAGTGTCGAAGCAACCGGCTAGCGTTGGATTTCACACTAGACGCGCACTTGCACAGGTGCAACAGTGGGGTTCACTCCTGCCCCGGAGGGCCCTACGGACACTCCGGAGACGGGGAACAGAAATGCAGGTCAGTACAGCCTTTGGGCAGTTCCAGACGATCGTGAACGCCGACCCGTCATCGGTGGCGGAGGCGCGTCGGCGCCGCAACCTGTTCCGCGACGCGCTCCAGCCGCTGCGTGACGTGGTGAGCGTGATCCCGTCCGGGTCCCTGGCCCGGGCCACGCAGTTGGACCCGATCCATGACGTGGACCTGCTCGTCGAGTTCGTACCCGCCGAGCACCCCGAGTGGGGCAGTCCTGGCGGCTCGGCGGACGACGCCCTGACCTACCTTGCCGGACAGGTGATGCGCACTCTCGGGGCGACCAGTGGGACGGTGGCGAACGAGGTGCGCCTGACCTCCAAGCGCAACCATGTCGTCAAGTGCTTTCTGGACGACCCCGAGGCGGAAGACCCTTTCGCGGTCGAGGTTGCCGTAGCACTGCGTCAGTCCGACGGCAGCCTGCTGCTGCCGGAGCGCTATAACTCGCGCTGGATCACCGCCGATCCCGAGTACCTGATCTCGCAAGTGGCCGGGCGTCAGCAGACGTGGTCGGACTTCGTTCCGTTGGTACGTGTCCTGAAGTGGTGGCGGACGAACTCCGCCGGGCTGGACATGAAAAGCCTCGCTATGGAGGTGCTTGCGCTGCGCTGTCTGCCGGTGCAGAACACCCGCGCGGCAGCGCTCGCCCAGTTCTTCACCGCGGCGGCGACCGAAGTGATGTACGGGGTGTTCGACCCTGCAGGGCATTGTGGGGAGATCCAGCCCGATCTGGACCGCGACGCGACCCGCAGCAAGCTGCTGGAGGCGGCGGAGTTGGCAAACGAGGCGCTGGACGCCGAAACCGCGCAGGACGCCGACAAGGCGGTCGCGCTGTGGACACAGCTGTTCGGCGCAGAGTTCCCGCAGCCGTCCGGCCAGCAGTCCGCCGCGAAGCCCGCGTCCGCTGTCGCGGCCACCCTGATCGCGCCGCGCCGGCGCATCCGTGACATCCCGCAGGGCTGAGGCCGTGCCCGGCGCGATCACTGCGGCGATGCTCGGCGAACGGGCCAGGACTTGGTGGCAGGAAGAGCCCGCGCTGTTGCTCCGCGAGACGGTCGCAATGGCCACGCTGGCCCCGGACCTGCACTGGCAGCCGCAGGGGGCGGGGTTATGGCAGGGGTCTGCGCCCTGGTGGCCGTTCGACCGACCCGCCCCGGCGGGCCTGGACGCGTTGAGCAGCGGACGCACGCTGAAGGTCCAGGTCGCCTACGGGCACGGGTTCCCGGTGGCAGCGCCCAGCATCTGGGCGCTGGACCCGGAGCCGCAGCTCGCACACCGCCTGAACCACGCCTGGCACGTGAACGGCGACGGCAGCCTGTGCCTACTGGCCAGCCCCGCCGTCTGGAGCGGCCGGGAGCCAGCCGCCGAACTGGTGGCCAAGGCCGTCGGCTGGTTCATCGAATACCTCCTGCTGTCCCGCGGTCTGATCGAGGCCATGACGAACACCGGGATCGGCGCCGACCCCTCGCTCGACACGCTGATCCGTGATGCGGAGCCCGACGGGGACCGGTGGGCGGCGACGTGACCGAATGGCTCGTTCTGCTGTCACAGTCCGCAGCTGACCGCATTGTCGGGATCTCCGCTGGCTGGGGCCACCTGAACATGGCCGTGTCCTCAGCCGACCGGCTGGCGGGCATCGTCGGAGTAGGCGAGCGCGACACCCTGATGTTTCCCACCGCCTTGAATCTGCCCGCCGGGCATCCGCTCAACGTCGCCGACATAGAGCCAAGGTCCGGCATCTGGCATCGGGGCGACCCCGCGCTCCAGACCGCGTGGCTCGACTGCCGCATGCGCTCCGCCGTCCTGAGCACCGACGGCTTCCGTCGTCTGGTCACCGACGGCTGGATCAACCCGCCTGCAAACCGGGCCCGATTCACGCTGATCTACACCCCTGGTGAGACTCCGGGCTACAGCGCGTGGTGGGTCGGCCAGCAGGAGGCACAGCCCGCAGACCTGGAGGTGTCGGGGCGACCTGACCTCGGCTGGGCACAGTTGGAGCCCGGTTGGCCTGTGAACGTACTGCGCGCGATGAGGGTGGCCGTGATCGGGGTCGGGAGCATCGGCGCCGCCGCTGCCGAAGTGCTGGCTGGCTACGGCATCGGCACGCTGGCCCTGGTCGACCCTGACCGGTTGCTGTCGCACAACCTGATCCGCCATCCCCTCACCGCCCGCGACCTTGGCCGGACCAAGGTCGCAGGGCTCGCAGACCACCTGCGCCGCACGTGGCCGGAGACGGCGGTCGAACCGCTCGCGCTCGACGCCGTCGTCGACGCCGACCGTATCCGCCCGATGCTCAAGGAATGCGCGCTGGTGGTGTGCGCCGCCGACGGGGTCACCCCGCGTCGAGTCGTCAGCCACCTGGCCCGCCATGCCAGGATCCCCGCGGTCCTCGCGTGCGTCCTGGAGGACGGAGAGATCGGCGAAGTGCTCCGGCTGCAGCCCTGGCCGAGCCGGGGCTGCCTGACCTGCCAACGCGAGCACCTGGCCGGCAGCGGAGGCTTCGATCCGGAGCCGGCCCTGGACGCCCCATACGGCCTCGGCAGCGACGACCGGCCGATGACCGCTGTGGCCGGCGACCTGCACCTGGTCGGGACCCTCGCGGCCAAGAGCGCCGTCGCCACCCTCCTGGAGCGGGCCGGGCACCATGACCAGATCCTGCCCGGCGACCACCTGCTGCTGGCCCTGCGTCCCCGCACCGACTTGCCGCCGCCCGCAGACCTGCGGCGCACCGGCGACCAGCGCTGGTTACAGGTCGGCCCGCCGGTCCCAGGCTGCCCGACCTGCGACCCCGACACGGGACCACGGTGAGCAACACATGATCCGCCGCAAGCTTTTCCCGGGGTCGCCGACCACGGCGGGCCGCCGGACGACGCCTGCCGTCACGGTCACCGACACCGCCTTTACGGCGATCACCCGGTGCGCGGCGTCCTCGGCGGACGGCCGAGAGACCGGCGGGATCCTGCTCGGCCACCACCGCGCCCACCCGCAGCCGGTCCTGGATGTTGTGCACGCCCCGGGCCCCGGCCCGCAGGCCGTGCGCCGAGCCGATTTCTTCCGTCGCGACGTCCGGTACGCGCAGGCCATGGCCGACTTGGCCTATCGCACCGACGCCAGCATCTGGATCGGCGACTGGCACTCCCATCCCGGAGGACCCTCCCGGCCCAGCGCCACAGACCTGACCAGCTACCGGGCTCTGCTGACCGATGCGGAACTGGGCTTCGAGGTGTTCCTGACGGTCATCGTCACCCCCGACGCGGCGACGGGATGGAACCATCCCCGCCTGACCGCGTGGCTGATCACCACCCGCAGCGTGCGCCTGGCCGCACTGCACGCCCGCCTTCCCAAGGAGGACGCCACCGGATGAAGACCCCGCCCACCATCCCCGGCCCCTTGCCTGCGGGGGTCCGAGCGCTCGCGCCAGTGTTCATCAGTTACCGCACATCCGACGGCAGCGAGCTCGCCGCAGCACTGGCCTGGGCGCTGCGCGCGACCGGAGTCCCGGTCTGGCACGACATCACCGACCTGCCACCAGGGGACACCACCCGCCGCCTGCGCGAGGCCCTGGCCTCCGGTCTGTCCGGCGCGGTCCTGCTCGTCACCCCCGACATCCAGCACTCCACGGTGGTGCGCGAGACCGAGCTGCCCGCACTACTGAACCTTGAACCCGACCCGGCGTTCACGTTCGCCATCGGCAGCATTGTCGCCAGCACCACGGCCTCGGCCGCTTCGCCAGGGCTGGACTACACCGCGCCCGACAGGCTGCTGTCTCAACCCAAAGACACGCTACAGCGATTCAAGCAATACCCCCTGACCACCGCTGGCGAAATCGCGCTGCTTGCCCGAGAAGTCGCCTCCCAGCGGATGCAGGCGTTGCGACCTTCCGGCCGAACCACGCTCGACCTGGATCTGCAGACCCGCCTGGACCCGCGCGGCACCCCCTCCGAGTTGCCGCTGGCCGTACGCACCCGCCCGCCGCAGCCCGGCCAGCGGATTCCCGACCCCTCGATCTGGCCGCAGATCGCCACGTTCCTCACCGACCTGCCGCGGCTCATCGCCCTCGCCGGCGCGCAGCGACTGCACATCCGCGGGGGCGCACACCTCAGCGTCGCCTTCGCGCTCGGCGCCGCCGTGCCGGATACCTCTCCTTGGCAGGTCACCGTCGAAGACCACACCGGCGGCATCTGGGGCGAGCCCGGCCCCGTCCCGGCACCCCCGACGACACTGCTTGACCGCAGCGAACCCGACCTGGCCGCGCCGACGGGCGCGCCGATCGCCGTGTACGTCGACCTGGTCCCCGTCGAGCCGCTCGGCGACACCTTCGCCGCTCACCTGGCCACCCATCCCGGTGCGTTCCACACGGCGGTACGGCTGTATCCGCGGCGCCGTCATCAGATCCCTGCTGAGGCTGGCAGCATCTTGGTCGCGAACTTGGCGGCGAAGATCCGTGCACATGCCGCAGCGGCCGCTACACGACACGTCCACCTCTTCCTGCGCACGCCGTTCCCCATCGCAGTGCTGCTCGGCCGTGCGCTGAACACCCTGGAGATCACCTTGTACGAATGGGACGATGCCGCACCCGTCGCACGCTACATCCCAGTTGCCTCCACCGCCTCCGGTCGTGGCGGGGGGCCACTGATTCTGTAAGAATGCCAGGGATGATGACCAGCCAGCCTGCGGACCTGACCGAAGACGGCTCTGCGGCCAGCATGATCCATGCGGGCTGGCCGCCCATTGCCAGTTTGACCTTCCCGCCTTGGTCTACCCCAGCGAGACGCGACAACAGCCCAACCGGCCGACGACCGCTGTAGATCGGAAAATTTGGTCGCGAAAGCCTCGGATGGCAGCTCCGGAACTTTATTGCTGGGCAGAGCCTCCCTGAAGCTCCGCACGGATCGCTTCTCGCAGCCTCTGATCGAACAGGTCAGCCGCCTCCTTGGCCTTTTCGACCCGGTCTGCCAGCTCGCGGTTAACCGTTCCGAAGTCCTCGCCGCTCGGGGGCACCTCGCCTCGGGACTCAGCAGCGCGCTCTGCCCGCCACGTCTTCCAGTTCAGGAACTCCCCTGCCCAGGCAAAGTGAGCTCGGTTGCTGGCATCAGCAAGGACGAAGACCTCTTGCGAGGCCCACGCGTCCAGTTCAACCTGCCGCAAGACCCACTCATCGGTCGTGGGATCGTAGTTCGCATCCGGGTCCTGTCCCCCGGCTGTGACTGTGTCCCGGAACAACGCGCCACGAGCGATGTGTTCGAGAGCCTTCACATATACCGACTTGCGCTCCGTCCACACCCGGTGATCGGCAGCTTGGCGCTGCTGAGCCTGCCAGCCGCGCTCAGCGATCGATTGCTGGCTCTCGATCGCCGCCTTGGCTGCGGCAGCCTGGTTTTCGGCGGTCGCCTTGGAGACCGTCTTCTGGGTCTTGCTGTTCCAGAAGGCGCCGATTGCCACGCCGACGAGCGGCCCCACTCCGGCCAGTACGGCAAGTTCGTTATGCGTCAGGTGCACGCGTACAAGTGTGCCGTCATCGCCGGCGCCGCAACGGCGATTCTCGAATCCCTGGCCCATGGGACACGGATGGGACATCGGCAACGAGAATAGGACGTCAAGACTGAGAACCTACAGTAAGCGTGCGCCGACTACGGCCGGCCGTAGAAGCTCGGCGTCCCGTTGATCCACAGCGACTGCTGCTCGACCACACCCCCGGGGTGCGGCGCCTGGATGATGCGGTCGTTCCCGATGTAGACCGCCTCGTGGTAGATGGTGTGCGGGTTGGCGCCGTCCTCCGCCCAGAAGACCAGGTCGCCGGGGCGGAGCTGGTCGTACGTGAGCGAGCGCATCGCCAGGTACTGCCACTGCGCGGGGTGCGGGAAGGACCATCCGCCGGCTTCCAGGCCGCGCATCGCCAGACCGGAGCAGTCGAAGACATCCGGGCCCGCGCCGCCCCAGACGTAGGGCTTGCCGAGCTGCGCGTAGATGTAGTTCAGCATCAGGCGGACGGCGCCTTCCGCGTACGGAACGGGTCCGGCCGAGACGGACGGCGGTGTCCACGTCGCGCCGCCGCCCGAGGACGCGTGCGCCGAGCCGCCGCCGGGCCCCGCTCCCGCGGCCCGGGCCGCCGACGCCGCGGCGGCGGCCGCGGCCGCCTGCCGGGCCGCCGCCTGCTGCGCCGCGAGCTCCGCCAGCCCGGCCTCCCGCTGCCGCTCCAGTCCGACCTCGATGCCCTGCGCCGCCGCCAACTGCTGCACCAGCGTGTTCTGCTGCGCCTGGATCCCGGCGACCTGGCTCTGCGCGTCGGCCGCCGCCGCCCGCGCCGCGCCCAGCGCGCTCTGCGCGCGCGCCTCGGCCCGGCGCTGGTCCGCCGCGCTCCGGTCAGCCTTCTGACGTGCCGCCGCCGCGTCCTTCGTCGCCTGCCGCGCACCGGAGACGGCCAGCGCCTCGGCCGCGTCGTGGTTCGCCTGGACCTGGCGGCGGACGGCGTAGTCGTGCAGGGAGCCGACGTGCAGGAAGGCCACGGCCATCGCCATGTCCGGACCCTGCCGGTACATCTCGGCCGCGAACGCCCCGAGCCGCGCCTCGGCCTGGTGCTGCGCGTCCAGGGCGGCCGCCGCACGGGTCCGCGCCTCGTCGGCCGCCTGCGCCGCCGTCGCGGCCTGTGCCACGGCCGTGTCATACGCCTCGGCCGCGAGCCCGGCGCTCGCCTCCAGGGCGTGCAGGTGGCCGTTCGCGGCGTCCAGGGCCGCCTGGATGCGGTCGGCGGCGGTCTGGCGGTCGCGGACGTCGGCCTTGGCCCGGTCGATGGTGCCCTGGCCGGGGATCACGGGGGTACCCGGGTCGGCGTGTGCGGCGCCGCCGAGGAGGGCCGCCGTCAGGACCGTGGCCGTGACGAGCGTGGCCCGCCGGCCGTGTCCGCGTCCCCGCATGCCGAACTCCTTCCGCGCCGCCCGAGTGTGTCCGTGTCCTCATGGACTGTGGGATGAGCTACCCACCACCACCTACGACCTTTCATCACAAAAAGGGCGCATCGCGCGAGGCGTGGTCAGAGGGCTGAAGGTTTCCACCGAAAGAGGGACACAGGCGGATGCCGGGTGGACCTCGGGCAGCCATCGGCCCGCCCGGTCGGCCGGCACGCGGCCGCCACCGGGGCGCCGCCCGACCACCGCCCGGCCAGCCGGCACGCGGCCGTCACCCGGCCAAGATCACAAAGTCCTGCGGTACCGCGTCTCGTCCAGCACCTCGGCCCCGGCCTCGAACCCGGAGACCCCGCCGTCGTGCCGCCACCCGGTGTGCTCGTAGAACGCCCGCGACGCGCTGTTGGTCGCCAGCACCCACAGCGTGGCCTCGACGTACCCCTCGTCCCGCAGCCGCTGGAGCGCGACCGCCTGGAGCCGCGCACCGATCCCGAGCCGCCAGATCGCCGGGTCGAGATATATGGCGTAGAGCTCCCCGACCCGGTCCCGGTCCTCGTCGGCGTCCCGGCTCGGCCCCACCGACGCGAAGCCGGAGACCACCCCGCCCACCTCGGCGACCAGCACCTCGGCCCGCCGCGCCTCCAGGTCGGCCAGCATCCGCCGCGCACTGAGCACGAACCCGTCCACCGACAGCCCCGCGAGATAGTCGGCCGGCATCAGCCCCGAATAGGCGACCTGCCACGACGCGTGCCGCACCCGCCCGATGTCGTCGGCGTCCCCCGCCACCGCCTCACGGATCTCGACGCCGTGGGCCCGACTCGTGCTCGAACTCATGCGCGCCATTATGGCCGGTCCGCCCCGTCCCCGGTCGGCCGAACTCGCCGGGGCGGCGGTCACTCGTAGTCGTCGAGGGTGGTGAGGTCGATGTCGATGTCGAACGGCACCGAGACCTTCAACCGCTCGCCGAAGGTACCGATCAGGCTGTAGTCCCCGGTAAGCGGATCAAGCATGTAAACGTAGGCGATCATCCCCCCGCCGTCTCGCTCGACGAGCCACAGGTTCTTGATCCCGACCCGCGCGTACTTCGGTGGCTTGACCTCGTGATCACGCTCGACGGACTCCGGCGAGACGATATCGGCGGAGGTGAAACCGCCCGAGGACTGCTCCAACGCCGGAGGTAGGGTCGCCACGCTCATGCTCCGATCTTACGAACGGTCTCCATCTCGGTACCCAGCGTAAGTGACATCAAGGTTTTTCTTCACTCGGACGAGCGAAGAAAACCCGACCATATTCACTCTTGAGCGTGACGGCGCACCATCACCGCCCTGCCCAGGCAGTTCCGCCGGCCGCACCCGCCGCCCGGACCGAGCGGCCGGGGCACCAAACGCCCCGCGCCACGTCGTCCGCACCGCCTACTTCGTCGCCGAACTCGCCGTCTTCTTCGCAGCGGTCTTCTTCGCCGCCGTGGCCTTCGCCGTCTTCGTCCCCGAAGCCGCCGTCTTCTTCGCCGGGGTCTTCTTCGCGGCGGCCTTCTTGGCTGTCTTCTTCGCCGGCCCCTTCGCCCGCTTCTCCGCCATCAGCTCGTACGCCTTCGCCGGCGTGATCCCCTCGACCGTCTCGCTCTTGGGGATGGTCACGTTGGTCTCGCCGTCGGTCAGGTACTCGCCGTAGAAGCCCGACTTGATCACGATCGGCTTGCCCGACACCGGGTCCGGCCCGAGCTCGCGCAGCGGCGGCTTGGCCGCGCCGCGACCGCGCGCCTTCGGCTGCTTGTAGATCTCCAGCGCCTCCTCGAGGGTGATCGTGAAGATCTGCTCCTCGGAGGTGATCGAGCGGGAGTCCGCACCCTTCTTCAGGTACGGGCCGTAGCGGCCGTTCTGGACCGTGATCTCGTCGCCGGACTCCGGGTCGGCGCCGACCACGCGCGGCAGCGACAGCAGCTGCAGCGCCTCCTCCAGCGTCACCGTGTCCAGGCCCATGTTCTTGAACAGGGAGCCGGTGCGGGCCTTCACCGCGTTCTTGCCGCGGGTCGGGGTGCCCTCCGGCAGGATCTCCGTGACGTACGGCCCGAAGCGCCCGGCCTTGGCCACCACCTCGAAGCCGGTCGAGGGGTCCCGGCCCAGCTCGCGGTCGCCGCTGGGCTGCAGGAACAGCTCCTCGGCGAAGGCCGGGGTCAGCTCGTCCGGCGGCAGGTCGTCCGGGACGCTCGCGCGCTGCTGGGTGCCGTCTTCGAGGTTGCGCTCGATGTACGGTCCGAAGCGGCCCACGCGCAGGATGATGCCGTCGTCGCCGACCGGGAAGGAGTTCACCTCCCGGGCGTCGATGTTGCCCAGGTCGGTGACCAGGTCCTTCAGGCCGCCGAGATGGTCGAACACCACCCCGTTGTCGCCGGAGGTGACCCGCTCGTTCTCGGTCGGGCCGAAGTAGAACCGCCGCAGCCACGGCACCCGCTGCGCCTCGCCGCGCGCGATGCGGTCCAGGTCGTCCTCCATGCGCGCGGTGAACTCGTAGTTCACCAGGTCGCCGAAGTGGTTCTCCAGCAGCCCGACGACCGCGAACGCGATGTAGGACGGGACCAGCGCCGTGCCCTTCTTGAACGCGTAGCCGCGGTCCAGGATCGTGCCCAGGATCGTGGAGTACGTCGAGGGCCGGCCGATCTCGCGCTCTTCCATCTCCTTGATCAGCGAGGCCTCGGTGAAGCGCGCGGGCGGCTTGGTCGAGTGCCCGTCCGCGGTGACCTTGGTCGTGGTCAGCGCGTCGCCCTCGGCCACCGCCGGCAGCCGCTGCTCGGAGTCGTCCAGCGCGGCGTCCGGGTCGTCGGTGCCCTCCACGTACGCCTTCAGGAAGCCGTGGAAGGAGATGATGCGGCCGCTGGCGCTGAACTCCACGTCCCGGCCGTCGGAGGCGGCGCCGCCGACCTTCACGGTCACCGTGTGCCCGGTGGCGTCCTTCATCTGCGAGGCGACGGTCCGCATCCAGATCAGCTCGTAGAGCCGGAACTCGTCGCCGGACAGGCCGGTCTGCGCCGGGGTGCGGAACGTGTCGCCGGAGGGGCGGATCGCCTCGTGCGCCTCCTGCGCGTTCTTCACCTTGGAGTCGTACCGCCGCGGAACGTCCGGCAGATAGTCGGCGCCGTAAAGGTCGCGCACCTGGGTCCGCGCGGCGTTCAGCGCGGTGTCCGACAGCGTGATGCTGTCGGTACGCATATAAGTGATGTAGCCGTTCTCGTACAGGCTCTGCGCGACCCGCATGGCGCGCTTGGAGTCCATGCCGAGCTTGCGGCTGGCCTCCTGCTGCATCGTGGTGGTGCGGAACGGCGCGTACGGCGAGCGCCGGTACGGCTTGCGCTCCACGCCGCGCACGCTGAAGTCGGCGTCCCGCAGCGCGGCGGCCAGCGCCTTGGCGGTGACCTCGGTGAGGTGCGCGACGTTCTGGCTGCCGGCCTTGAGCTGGCCGTCGGGGCCGAAGTCGCGCCCGGCGGCCACGCGCTTGCCGTCGACGCTGGACAGCCGCGCGGTCATCGCCCGCGGGTCGTCCGGGCCGCCGGCCTTCAGGGTCTCGAACGTGCCGGTCAGGTCCCAGTACTCGGCGGCGGTGAACGCGATGCGCTCCCGCTCCCGGTCCACGACCATGCGGGTGGCCACCGACTGCACGCGGCCGGCCGACAGCCCGGTGCGGACCTTCTTCCACAGCACCGGGGAGACCTCGTAGCCGTACAGCCGGTCCAGGATGCGCCGGGTCTCCTGCGCGTCGACCAGCGGCATGTTGATCTCGCGGGTGTTGCGCGCGGCCTCCTGGATCGCCTCGCGGGTGATCTCGTGGAACACCATGCGCTTGGACGGGACCTTGGGCTTGAGCACCTCCTGCAGGTGCCACGCGATGGCCTCGCCCTCGCGGTCCTCGTCGGTGGCGAGCAGGAGTTCGTCGGCCTCCTTGAGCAGGTCCTTGAGCTTGGCGACCTGCTTGCGCTTGTCGGCGTTGACCAGGTACAGCGGCTCGAAGTCGCCGTCCACGTCCACCCCGAGCCGGCCCATGGAGGTGCCCTTGTACTTCTCGGGTACCTCGTCCGCCCCGGCTGGGAGGTCGCGGATATGGCCGACCGAGGCCTCGACGGTGTAGCCCGCTCCGAGGTAGCCCTTGATCGTCTTCGCCTTGGCCGGCGACTCGACGATGACCAGCCGGCGAGTCGCGCCGCCCGAGTCCGCTGAACCCTTGCCTGCCACCGTTACCTCTGCTTCCCAGCTTCTAGCCCCAAGGGATACGCGCTTGGGCGTACCCCGCACACCGCGGTGTGACACGTCGTCGGGATACCGCGACACCAACGGAGAGTGACCGTACCTCAGCCGTACGTCTCCGCGCTGTCTACTGTGTCCTACTCGTTGTCTTGAATGGTCGGCGTACAACCGAACGTTAACCCGAACTGGCGTATAGGACGGAACCCGAAAACGCCAGAGGTGGGACGGATGTGACGCACGACAACCGGTGTTGAGGGGATCGACGCTGATGACAGCCCTGAGTGTCGCCTAGGCCACGGGGAACAGATAACCGTCTTCGACCAGCCCCCGGATGGCCTCGACCGCCCCGGTCCGCAGGCTCCGGCCGTCGATCCCGTAGCGTTCGCCGACAGCGTCCAGGATTTCCCCGAGCGGCGTCTCACCATCCGACGCACCCACCACAGCGGCCCCGACCGGGTCGATGTCGGCCGAGCGCATGAAGCCCTCCTGCTGGCTGAGCCGCGAGGAGTCGCCGCCCCAACCGCTGCCGCCCTCGTACGTCGGCCGCGCCACCTGCTCCCAGCGCACGTCCGGCGCAACCGCCAACTTGCGGTGCATCAGAGCCTCGTCGTCGGTGCCGCGCAGGAAGTCGTGCCGCGCGAACCAGCTGGGGATGTGCGGCCCGAGCGGCTGCTCCACCGGGTGCGAGATCTCCTCCAGCCGCATCAGGGGGCTGTCGGCGCCGGCGTTGTGCAGGGTGATCCACCCGAAGCCGATGGCGTTGACCTTGTTCTGCTCGAAGTAGTCCAGCCAGGCGTCGTAGCGCTGCGGGTACTCCGGAGTGCCGTACTCACCGGAGTCGCGCAGCCAGAGCTCGACGTACTCGGCCGGGTCCTGCGCCTCACGCTGCACCACCCACGCGTCACAGCCGGTGTCCCGCACCCACCCGGCCACCCGCTCGCGCCAGTCCACGCCGTCCACGTGCAGCCAGTTGGCCAGCACCTGGCACCACCCGTCCTCGGCCAGGTGCCGGTGCGCGTTGGCGACCAGCTGCCGGCACACCTCGTCGGCCGGCAGCCCGGAGTCGCGGTAGACGAAGCGGCCGCCCTGCGCGGCGTTGTCCGGCGAGATGACGAACGGCGGGTTGGAGACGATCAGATCGAACCGCTCTCCCTCAACTGGCTCAAACAGGGAACCCTCACGAAGCTCGAACGGCACCACCCCGGAGAGCTCCTGCGTCATCCGCGCCAACTTGAGCGCCCGCGGATTCCGGTCGCTACCGACGACCCGCTCGACGTGCGTCGACAGGTGCAGCGCCTGCACACCCCCGCCGGTCCCGACGTCCAGCGCCGACCCGAACCGGTCCCGGATGGTGAGCTGAGCGAGCGTCGTGGAGGCACCCCCGACGCCGAGCACGTGGTCCTCACGCACCGGATGCCCCTGCCCCTGCGCGTGCAGCCCGCCGGACAGGTCGGAGACCAGGTACCAGTCATGGCCGTCGTCATCGCCATAGGGCCGGATGTCGATGGCGGCCCGCACCCGCTCCCCGTCGACCGCGACCAGCCCGGCCGCCACCGCCTCCTCAACCGGCAACGCGGCCCCGACAGCCTTCCGATCCACCGGCTGCTGCAAGAGGAAGAGCCGGACCAGCGTCTCAACCGGCGAACCCCCGGCCGTCGCCCGCAACGCCGGCACACTCTCGCTCCTGGCCAGCGCCGCGTACGCCAGCGGACCGAGGACCTCCAGAACGCCGTCGACGGTGTAGTCGGCCTTGATCAGGGCTTCGCGCAGGTTCTCCATGGGTCCATTGTCGCGGGAAACGTGGGGCGCCCCCGACCCGAAGGCCGAGGGCGCCGATCAGTCGGTCGCTTTCGGGTGGCCGAGGCCGGCGTAGTCCAGCCAGACCGTCCGGTTCGCGACATCGATGTAGTACCAGATCCGACCGCCACCGGTGACCTCGTACTGCCAGTGCTCCATGCGCGCACCGTCGCTGATCACGAACGCCAGCTCGAGTCTCAGCTGGTGGTGCCGCTTTGTCGGCTCTGTAGGCCTGGGATTCGAGCGGAAGGCCTCATACGCTTTCCGCGTATTCTGCGGAGCCTTGCTGCACAGTTCGCGCCAGCCTTTGATGGTGTCCGTTTCCGCGTAGCGGATCCGCCACTCGTCATCGACTGGCGGAGGCGCGACGTCGTCGCCACGCTTCGGACTCATTCATCGTCCTCTTCCGGCACCACAGGCACTTCCACCGGCCCGAAGTCATCCTCCGCCGAATGCTCCATGGTCAGCCTCCCGTACAGCTCCGGGTCCGCGTAGATCTCCGCCGTGTGCTGCCATTCAATGATCACCTGAGAGACCGGTCGCAGGTTGCGGAGCTCGGCAGAGGCTCTGGCCACATCGACCAACTCGGTCAGAAACTCGTCGACCCCGTCGTCCGGGAGGAACCGCGTCCACGCGAACACGCCTCTCAGCGAGCTGCGAAGCACCTCGCGCGAGGGCTCCTGCGCGATTATCCCCACCAACAGGCGCGTCGTGACGTCGTAGACCTCGGCGTCCCGCTCGGCACGTTCAACGGTCGCCAACATCAGATCCGGCTGGTTCCGGCGCACCAAGCGCAGCGTCTCAGCTTGATCCAGCCGCAAGGTCGTCTCGCGGGGATGCTGAATCAGCTCGGAGAACGGCACGGAGTCACTCACAGTTCCCATGGCTTCAAAGATACTTCAAAGGTCTAGCACCAAGCTACGGAAATCACTCAAATGGGGCGCCCCCGACCCGAAGGCCGAGGGCGCCCCATTAATAGGAGAGAACTCCCAAGGAGGACCGCTCAGATCGACTGCGCGGAAGCCTCCATCGACGTGTCCTCGTCCCCGCTCCGCGGCGCCCCGGGCGCGCCCGGGGCTGCGGCCTCGACCGCCGCGCCGGTGCCGGTGACCGGGGTGGAGTGCGAGTCCGAGTTGGAGTCCGAGACCGCGATCGACTTGCGCTTGCTGTTCCAGACCGCGGCGACGATCACCAGGATGGCGACGATCGCGATCAGGGCGCGGACCGCGGCGTTGGCCGAGGTGCCGATCGACAGCTGCACCACGGCCGGCGCGATCAGGAGGCTGACCAGGTTCATGACCTTGATCAGCGGGTTGATCGCGGGGCCGGCGGTGTCCTTGAACGGGTCGCCGATGGTGTCGCCGACGATGGTCGCGGTGTGCGCCTCGGAGCCCTTGCCGCCGAAGTTGCCGTCCTCGACCAGCTTCTTGGCGTTGTCCCAGGCCCCGCCGGAGTTCGACAGGAAGACCGCCATCAGCACGCCGGCGCCGATGGTGCCGGCCAGGTAGGAGCCCAGCGCCCCGACGCCGAGGGTGAAGCCGACCGCGATCGGCGCCATCACCGCCAGCAGACCCGGGGTGACCAGCTCGCGCAGCGAGTCGGTGGTGACGATGTCCACCACGCGGCCGTACTCGGGACGGCCGGTGCCCTCCATGATCCCGGGGATCTCGCGGAACTGGCGGCGGACCTCGTACACGACCGCGCCGGCGGCTCGGGACACGGCGTTGATCGCCAGCGCCGAGAACAGGAACACCACGGACGCGCCGATGATCAGACCGAACAGGTTGCGCGGGTCGCCGACGTTCAGGACGCCGCCGAACTGCAGCGACTGCTCCAGGCTGCCCAGCTTGGGGTTGTGCACCTTGGCGACGGTCTCGGTGATCTTCTGGGTGAACGACCCGAACAGCGCGGTCGCGGCCAGCACGGCGGTCGCGATCGCGATGCCCTTGGTGATCGCCTTGGTGGTGTTGCCGACCGCGTCCAGCGAGGTCAGCACCTTCGCGCCCTCCTCGCCGACGTCGCCGGACATCTCCGCGATGCCCTGCGCGTTGTCCGAGACCGGGCCGAAGGTGTCCATCGCCACGATGACGCCCACCGTGGTCAGCAGGCCGGTGCCGGCCATGGCTACCGCGAACAGCGACAGCGTGAGGGAGGCGCCGCCGAGCAGGTACGCCAGGAACACGCCGCCGCCGATCAGCAGCGCCGAGTACACCGCGGACTCCAGCCCGATCCCGATGCCGGCCAGGACCACGGTCGCGGGCCCCGTCAGCGAGGTCTTGCCGATGTCCTGCACCGGCCGCCGGGTGGTCTCGGTGAAGTACCCGGTCAGCACCTGGATGACGGCGGCCACCACGATGCCGATCACCACCGCGCCCAGCGCGATCAGCCGCGGGTCCTTGGTCGCGGCGTCGGTCAGCACACTGGGATCGACGCGGTCCAGCTTGGAGATCTTGTCCGGCAGATAGGTGAACGCCGCGATCGCCACCAGGATCACCGCCACCACGGCGCTGATGAAGAAGCCGCGGTTGATCGCCGCCATCGCGTTCTTGTCACCGGTGCGCGGGGACACCGCGAAGATGCCGATCACCGCGGTGATCACGCCGAGCGCCGGCACCAGCAGCGGGAACACCAGGCCCTGGGTGCCGAAGGCGATCTTGCCCAGGATCAGCGCCGCGACCAGCGTCACCGCGTAGGATTCGAACAGGTCCGCGGCCATGCCCGCGCAGTCGCCGACGTTGTCGCCGACGTTGTCCGCGATGGTCGCGGCGTTGCGCGGGTCGTCCTCGGGGATGTTCTGCTCGATCTTGCCGACCAGGTCCGCGCCGACGTCGGCGGCCTTGGTGAAGATGCCGCCGCCGACTCGCATGAACATGGCCAGCATGGCCGCGCCGAAGCCGAAGCCCTCCAGCACGTTCGGGGCGTTGCCCTTGTAGATGAGCACCACCACCGCGGCGCCGAACAGGCCCAGGCCCACGGTGAACATGCCGACGACGCCGCCGGTGCGGAACGCGATGCGCATCGCGCGCGGCGAGCCTGACTCGTTCGCCGCGGCCGCCACGCGCACGTTGGAGCGCACCGCCAGCCACATGCCGACATACCCGGTGGTGGCCGAGAAGGCGGCTCCGACCAGGAAGAACACCGAGCGGCCGATGCGCTGCGACCAGTCGTCGGCGGGCAGCGCCAGCAGCAGGAAGAAGGCCACGGCTGCGAAGATCGCCAGCGTACGGAACTGCCGCGCGAGGTACGCGGACGCGCCTTCTTGCACCGCGGCCGCGATGCGTTTCATATTCTCTGTGCCCTCACTTGCCGCCAACACCTCTTTGACGAGGATGCCGGCGACGCCAAGCGCACCTAGGGCGATCACGGCCACCACGAAGATCCAGGCGAGGTTGCCCCCGGCCAATGGGATCACCGTCGAGCCGCTGTCCGCAATTTGCGGCATGCGTCCTCCACTGTGACGATCCGTATTCCGTCGCTGTAACTCAGATCACAGCCAATGGCAGGGGAGTCTACGCGCGAAAACCCGAGGTCGGTCAACAGATCGTTTCGCCGACCTCACGGATCGCTATGTGATGAAGGACACTTTTCACTCGGTTTGGTGAATGCAAGCGTCGCATGAAGTGGGGCGATGCCCACGAAATCGGCGGAGCGCCCAGGGATGGTGGCGCTCCGCCGCGATGACTACTGCGAGCCTACTTGAGCCTGTGCCGGCGGCTCGAACCGGTGTTCATATAAGTGCTCAGAAGTCCTTGACGGGCCATCCCATGCGGACCGAGCCCCCGTCGGGCCCGGAAGTGATGTCGAGGTCGTCGACCAGCCCGGTCAGGACGGCCAGGCCCATCTCGGCGTCGTCGAGGTCTTCCTCGTCGTCGTCCTGCGCGGCGGCGGTCGCCTCGGTTCCGGCCGCCTCGGCGGCGGCCTCCTCGTCGGCGGCGGCCGCGGCCCCGTCGCGCTGGCCCGGCACCGCGCCGGAGACCTTGTCGGCCACCGTCACCACGAACCGGTCGGCGACCAGGCCGGAGTCGGACTCGTCCACCGCGTCCAGCACCACCACGACCGGTTCGCCCGGGCAGTGCCGCTGGTGCAGGCCCACGGCCCGGGAACAGGCCTCGCCGACGGCGAGGCGGACCTCGTCGAGCAGGCCGGCCTCCACGCCGACCCGGCGGGCGTGGGCGACCGCGACCAGGCGCGCGGTCCGGACATGCTCGGGCTGCGGGGTGAACCGCAGCAGAACGGCCGTGGCGCTCTCCGTCTTGGCCACCGTGCCGACGGCCGACGATTGCGCATCCATGTTGGCAGACCCCTTAGGAACAAGTGCGGGATGTGATGGCCGGGGTTGGCGGGCCTGGCCGGCGTGGTTGTCTCCCGCGCCGCGGCCCGCCGGTGTCCGCTAGTCGACGGCGGTGACGGCCTGCTCCACGCTGTCGCTGATCGGGAACACCTTGGTCAGACCGGTGATCCGGAAGATCTTCAGGATCCGCTCCTGGGTGCAGACCAGGCGCAGCGAGCCGTCGTGCGCCCGCACCCGCTTCAGCCCGCCGACCAGGACGCCCAGCCCGGTGGAGTCGAGGAAGTCGACGTCCTCCATGTCCACGATCAGGTGGTACTTCCCGGCACCGACGAGCTCGACCAGCTGTTCGCGCAGCTTCGGGGCGGTGTACACGTCGATCTCCCCGCCGACCTTGACGATCGTCCGGCCGTTCTCGTCTCGCGTCTCCAGCTTCAGGTCCACTGCCGGCCTCCAAAATCGGTGCCTTCCCGCCGTGGCGGGGGTGAGAAAAGGTGTGTCCTCGGCAACACAAAGTACAGCTTCACCCGGGTCAGGGCTTGAGCACAGTCAATCACCTCGGGGTGACACTCGGCCACGATTCGCGTCAAGTGCCCTCTAATGGTGCGCCGTACTGGCCCCGTTAGCGGGGAGGCGAGTGCTCCGCGCCGTCGGAAGTTCATGTCGTTTCGGATGGTCGCTCGGATTTCGCGTCGGGATTCGGGCATGGAGTCGGCCGTACTGTCGGATACTGGACTGCGATGTCGCCGACTCCTCCTTACCAGCAAAACCCCGACACGGGTGGTGTGTCCACACCGGCACCCGGGTCGGATGCCGGTATCCCGGAAGGTTCCGCGTCCGGTTCTGTCCAACCAACGCTGGAGAGACTGATCTCGGTTCCCGCGTCGCGCGCTGAACGTGTGACGCATGTGCGCGTGGTACCGGCCCGGGACGCGGAGCACGCCGAGTGGCCGGAGTGGGTCGACGAAGCCGTGGTGCACGGGTTCCGCGAGGCCGGAGGCGTGCCCCGGCCCTGGCGGCACCAGGTCGCGGCGGCCGAGGCGGCCCGGGACGGACGGCATGTGACGCTCGCCACCGGTACCGCCTCCGGCAAGTCCATGGGCTTCCAGCTGCCGGCGCTGACCGCGATCCGCGAGAACGCCGGCACCACCCTGTACCTGGCGCCGACGAAGGCGTTGGCCGCGGACCAACTCAGGCGTCTCACTCGTTTGGACGTACCGGGGGTCCGCGCCGGGCTGTTGGACGGCGATACGGACGCTGAGGCGCGCGACTGGGTGCGTCAGCATGCGAACTACGTTCTGAGCAATCCGGACATGCTGCATTACTCACTTCTGCCGGGACACGCACGCTGGGCGTCATTCCTGCGGAAGCTCCGCTATGTGGTCATCGACGAATGCCACACCTATAAAGGTGTCTTCGGCTCACACGTAGCGGCGGTCCTAAGGCGACTGCGCCGTATCTGCGCGCGCTACGGATCAAGTCCGACTTTCATACTGGCTTCGGCCACCACCGCCGATCCCGCCGTATCGGCCTCGCGGCTCACCGGCGTCGAAGTCTCGGCGGTCACTGACGATTCCTCTCCGCGCGGCCAGCTGGTGTTCGCCCTCTGGGAACCCCCTCTGACGACCCTTATCGGGGAGCGTGGAGCGCCCGTGCGCCGCTCCGCTACAGCGGAGGCCGCGGATCTGCTGACGGACTTGGTCCTGGACGACGTCCGCACAGTGGTCTTCACACGGTCCCGACGCGGTGCCGAACAGGTGTCGATGCAGACGCGCGACTATCTGGAGGAGCGCCGCAGGGGCTATGGAAAGCGCATCGCGGCGTATCGCGGCGGATATCTCAAGACTGAACGCCGCGCTCTAGAGGCCGCTCTGCATATGGACCCGACCCTGGACGGCGCGCTCGTCGGCCTGGCCGCCACCACGGCCCTGGAGCTCGGCGTGGACGTCGCAGGGCTCGACGCCGTGCTCATGGCAGGGTTCCCCGGTACGCGCGCCTCTCTGTGGCAACAGGCAGGGCGCGCCGGACGCGCCGGGCAGGGGGCGCTGGCGGTCCTCATCGCGCGCGACGACCCGCTGGACACCTACCTGGTGCACCACTCCGAGTCGATCTTCGACCGCCCGGTCGAGGCCGCCGTCCTGGACCCGGACAATCCGTACGTCCTGGCGCCGCACCTCTGCGCGGCCGCCGCGGAACTCCCCTTGACGGAATCGGACCTGGAGCTCTTCGGCCCCGCCACCGAAGCCCTGCTGACCGACCTGACTCGCCGCGAGTACCTGCGCCGCCGGCCCACCGGCTGGTACTGGACCCGGCGCGAGCGCCCCTCGGCCCTGACCGACCTGCGCGGCACCGGCGGCCCGACGGTCCGCATCGTCGAGGACCAGACCGGCCGCCTGCTCGGCACCGTGGACGAGAGCGCGTCCCACTCGACGGTGCACGACGGCGCCGTGTACCTGCACCAGGGCCACACGTACCTGGTGGACAAGCTGGACCTGGAGCAGAACATAGCGCTGGTCCACCGCGCCAACCCGGACTACACCACGATGGCCCGGGACGTGGTCCAGGTAGCCATCCTGGAGACCGAGCAGACCCAGGACTGGGGCGACGCCTCCCTGCACTTCGGCTCGGTCGAGGTGAGCACCCAGGTGGTCTCCTACCTGAAACGCAAGGCCGGCACCGGCCAGATCATCGAGACCAAGCCCCTGGACCTCCCGGAACGCATCCTGCGCACCCGCGCGGTCTGGTGGACCGTCCACCCGGCGGCCCTCCGCGACGCCGAGCTCGACACCGCCATGAGCGCCGGCGCCGCCCACGCCGCCGAACACGCCTCCATCGGCCTGCTCCCCCTGTTCACCCCCTGCGACCGCTGGGACATCGGCGGCGTCTCGATGCCGATGCACCCCGACACCGAGCGCCTGACGGTGTTCGTCTACGACGGCCACCCCGGCGGCGCGGGCTTCGCCGAGCGCGCCTACGGGGCGGCGGTGGCGTGGCTGACGGCGACGCGGGACGTGATCGCGGCGTGCGAGTGCGCGGAGGGGTGTCCTTCGTGCGTGCAGTC
This sequence comes from Catenulispora sp. EB89, assembly GCF_041261445.1. Taxonomy (NCBI): domain Bacteria; kingdom Bacillati; phylum Actinomycetota; class Actinomycetes; order Catenulisporales; family Catenulisporaceae; genus Catenulispora; species Catenulispora sp. EB89. The sequence continues at coordinate 336,279 of NZ_JBGCCU010000005.1, read as the reverse complement.
GCCGAAGTGCGGGAACGGGAACAACCCCTTGGACAAGGCGGGGGCGGGGCGGCTCCTGAACCTGGTCTTGGAGCAGGCCGCCTCAAGCAACTAGACGCGCTGTGTCATGCGCGGATTCTGCTGCGCGGCTACGCATCAAATCTGATGTGCTCTATGCTGTTGAACATGGCGGCGAAAGAGATGTACAAGCGGATCACGGTCACGTTCCCCATCGATCTCGCCTCGCGGATAGAGCGCAACGCCGGCGGCAACGTCACGGCCTACATCAACCGAGCCGCCGAGGCCCAGGTGCGCCGCGACGAGATCGCCGAGGCGATCGCGACGCTGTCCGAGTACGACGTCCTGATGCCCGACGGCCTCGGGGACGCCGGGTGAGGCGGGCCGAGGTCTGGGATACCGCCGGCGACGGGCCCCGCGTCCTGGTGGTGTCCATCAACGAGACCGCCGCCTTGGGCGCCGCGGTCGCCGTCGTCCTGCACCCGGCCGGGCAGTACCCCGACACCGTGCTGTCGGTCGAGCTCAAGCAGCCGGTCCCGGCCAGCGCGTTCGCCCTCAACCTGGCCCAGATGCGCGCCTCCCGGTTCGACCCGGCCGCCGGCGCCCGACGGCTCGGCTCCGTCGACGAAGCCGACATGGGCAAGGTCGAGGAGGCCCTGCGCGCGGTCCTCGGTCTGTAGCCGAGATCGATCTCACGGACGTGTGACCATCGCCCCCGCCACCACCCGGTAGCGTTGTCGGAATGGCACCCCAAGCTGTCAACCTCGTCAACCTGGAGAACGTCTCCAAGGCCTACACCGCCCGCACCCTCCTGGACAAAGTCTCGCTGGGCTTGTCCGAGGGCGACCGGATCGGCGTGGTCGGCCGCAACGGCGGCGGCAAGTCGACCTTGCTGCGGGTGCTCGCGAAGCTCGACGAGCCCGACTCCGGGCGCGTCACGCACACCGGCGGGCTGCGGATCGCCTTCGTCGGGCAGCACGACAGCCTGGATCCGGACGCGACCATCCGGCACGAGCTGGTCGCCGACAGGCCCGACCACGAGTGGCTGGCCGACGCGCGGGTGCGCGACGTCATCACCGGGCTGTTCGGCGGCACCGACTTCCCCGCCTTCCCGGACGGCATGGACACCCGGATCGGGCCGCTGTCCGGCGGCGAGCGGCGGCGGGTGGCGCTGGCCAAGGCCCTGATCAACGAGCACGACCTGCTGCTGCTCGACGAGCCCACCAACCACCTCGACGTCGAGGGCATCGCCTGGCTGGCCCGGCATCTGGCGACCGCCAAGCCCGCGCTGCTCACCGTCACCCACGACCGCTGGTTCCTGGACGCCGTCACCACCCGCACCTGGGAGGTCGTCAACGGGCAGGTGCTCGACTACGACGGCGGCTACTCGGCCTACGTTCTGGCCCGCGCCGAGCGGTCGCGGCAGGCCGACGCCGAGTGGGACCGCAAGCAGAACCTGCTGCGCAAGGAGCTGGCCTGGCTGCGGCGCGGGGCCCCGGCGCGGACCAGCAAGCCGAAGTTCCGGATCGAGGCGGCCAACGAGCTGATCGCCGCCGAGCCACCGGCCCGGGACAGCACCGAGCTGCAGAAGTTCGCGACCAGCCGACTCGGGCGGACCGTCTACGAGCTGGAGGACGTGTCCTACGCGGTCGGCGACGGCGATGAGCAGAAGCAGCTGCTGCAGCGCGTCACCTGGCAGCTCGGCCCCGGCGAGCGGCTCGGCCTGATCGGCGTCAACGGCTCCGGCAAGTCCTCGCTGGTCCGGCTGCTGCTCGGCGAGGCGCAGCCGGACTCCGGGCGCGTGGTCACCGGCGTCACCGTGAAGCCGGCGCACCTGTCGCAGGAAGTGGCCGAGATCGACCCCACCTGGCGCGTTCTGGAGGCGGTGGAGAAGGTCCACTCGACGGTCGAGATCGGCAAGGGCAAGACCCTGACCGCCGGGCAGCTGCTGGAGCGGTTCGGCTTCGCCGGCGAGAAGCAGTGGACCCGGGTCGGCGACCTGTCCGGCGGCGAGCGGCGCCGGCTGCAGCTGCTCAGGCTGCTGATGGACGCCCCGAACGTGCTGCTGCTCGACGAGCCCACCAACGACCTGGACATCGACACCCTCACCGCTTTTGAGGACATCCTCGACGGCTGGCCCGGCACGCTGCTCGTGGTCAGCCACGACCGCTACTTCCTGGAGCGCACCACCGACCGGGTCGCCGCGCTCTACGGAGACGGCCGGATCCGGCTGCTCCCCGGCGGCGTCGACGAGTACCTCGCCTACCGTGAGCAGCGCGCCACAGACGTTTCCAACTCCCGCACAACCAAAGCGCCCGCCCAGCAGTCAAACCTGTCGAGCGGTGGTGCGGGCTCTCGCGAGGACCGTGCGACCAAGAAGGAACTGGCGCGCATCGAACGGCGCCTGGACAAGATCGCCGAGTTGGAGGCCGCCCTGCATGAGGAACTCTCCCGGATTGGGGGAGACTATCTCGCAGCGGCCGATGCGGACGCTAAGCTACGCGAGTTGCATGAGGAACGTCTCCGTCTAGAGGATGAGTGGCTCTCACTCTCCGAGTAGACGGGGATCGACCTCGAGCCGGACCGGGGGAACCGGTCGGGTGGGTCGTGGGGGCCCGCCGGGTTCGGGGTGGGAGGGCAGGACCGCGGACGGCGTACGCCCGCCGGCCGGCCGGTTGCTCCCATCGCGTGATCCGTCGCGTCCCGCCTGCTCGCCCGTGGTCCGCCGGCGTAACGTCGATGATGGCCGCGGGGTTCGCCCGGCGGCCGGAGCAAGGGGGAGGCGCGTGGCAGGCTACGCGGACGCACGGCCCGCCGGGGCCGCATGTCCGATCCGCCGCGCGTCGGACCGTGCCCGGAACCGCTGGGGTGGGGGACGATCATGAGCACGACCACGGACACCACCACGCCCGGCGCCGACATGAGCGGACCGGCGGGCGGCGCCGGCGGGTCGAAGGACCCGTACATCCGCGGCACGGACGAGACCGTGCTGCTCGACCTGCGCGAGCTGCGGGCCCAGGAGGCGGCGGACAAGGCGGCGCGGGCCGCGCGGGCTGCTGCTGCCGGTCTCTCCGTTGATCCCTCTGCTGATCCCTCCGCGGCCGGATCGCCCACGGCGCTCGGAGCGCTCGGAGTGCTTGGCGCTCCCGGAGCCGCCGGAGCGATCGGAGCGATCGAGGCCGGGACGACCGGAACCACCGGAGCCACTGGGGCGGAGCTCGAGCGCTACCACGGCTCGCACCGCCGCGACGCGGTCCTGTACGCCGACGGCGGCACCGCGATCCCCCTGGACCGGGTCCGCGAGGTCTGCCACGACCTGCGCCAGCCGGTCGCCGCGATCCTGATGCTGGCCTCCGCCGCCGAACTGCGGCCGGACGTCCCCGAGCGGGTCCGGGACGTGCTGCAGGAGATCATGTCCCAGACCGAGGAGATATCCGCGACGGTCCGCCAGTTCCTGGACGACGCCAAGCAGGGCGTGGACGGCCTCGGCGAGCCGGTGCCGTGCAACGTGGCCGGCCTGGCCGCGGAGTCCGTGGAGCGCTGGCGGGCCACCTTCGACGGCGACCTGGCCCTGGCGGCGGCCGAGGACCCGCTGCACGTGACGGTGGACCCGGTGCTGTTCAAACGGGCACTCGGCAACGTCCTGTCCAACGGCACCCGCGCCGCCGGCGACTCCGGCCGCGTCCAGGTGACCGTCCGCCGCTTCGAGACCGCCGAGGGCGAACGCGCGGTGATCGAGGTCGACGACAGCGGCCCCGGCTTCGGCAACATACCGGCCGGCCACGGCCTGGGCCTGGCGGTCGTCCGCCGCACGATAGAGGCCGCCGGCGGCTCGGTGGAGTTCGCCGAGGGACCGCTCGGCGGCGCCCTGGTCCGCCTGGTCCTCCCGGTCACCCCGATCCGCCCGCTGAGCGCCGACGACGAACTGACCAAGACCTTCCACGGCGAGATCTCGCTGAGCCAGCTGGCCGCGGAGCTCGCGGCGGGCAACGTGCACCGGGCGCTGGCGGACTTCGACGACCTCGACGACATTGACGACATTGATGACTTCGAAGACCTCGCCGAGGACGACTTCGAGGACGTGGACGACATCGCCGCCGGGCACGCACTCCCGACCTCGGGTCACACCGTCGCAGCGGCAGGCCACACGCTGACCGGCGGCCACGCATTCGTGACGCGGACCAGCGCCTGGCCGGAGCCGATGGCCATCTCCGGCACGCCGGAGCAGCTGGCGATCGGCGGGCCCGCAGACCGGGGAAACCTGTTCGGCGCCCGGGCGGTGGAGCAGGACGCGATCGCCGCGACGCCTGCCGTGGCGTCGGAGGCTCCTGCGAACCGGAGCTACTTCGGACTGCCGGCACAGCAAAACCGGCCGGCGACCGACCGCGGCTTCTTCGGCGTCTCCGCGCAGAAGAACCAGTCTTCGGACCCCGCGGAGAGCGGCTACTTCGGTCTGCCGCTGAAGAACGACCCCGCGCCTCAGCCTCAGCGCCGCGTCTACGACGCGCCTTCGGACATCGCCGCGCATCCGGTCCCGACCGGCCTGCTCGCGGAGCGCCGGAACGCCCGCCCGCAGGCGCCCGCCGAGGCCGCCGCCTCGCAGCCGGCGCGCACGGCCGTCCCCACCGCGCCTGCCTCACCCGCCGCACCGCAGCCTCTGGCCCCGCAGCTCCCCGCCGCCGCACCGACCGCCGCAGATGTCTTCGCCGCCACCGGCCCGGCGCACTCCGGCACACCGCAGGCCCAGGCCGAAGCCGCCGCACCGGCGTTCGCCGCCCCGCAGCTCCCGGCACCGACCCAGACTCCCCCGCCCCCCACCCCCACCTTCGACCCCTCCGACACCCAACCCCTCCACATCATCCCCACCGGTCAGGACGACACCGCCCTCGCCTCGATCCAGCTCCCGTCCCAGGCGAACCTGACCCACCCCCCGCGCATCCCCGCCTCGGCGCTGCAGCCGGTCGCCTCGGTCCAGCTCTCCCTGCTCCCAGGAGGCGCTTTCTGATGCCCACCAGGATCGTGCTCTGCGACGACCACACCCTGCTCACCGAGTCCCTCGCCGCCTCGCTGGCCGCCAAGGGCTACCAGGTCGAGGCCGTGACCTCGAGCCCGGCGCAGGGGCTGGCCGCCGTGGCGTCCCTGGACCCGGACATCCTGATGCTGGACGTGCACTTCCCGATGACCGTCTCGGCGCGCGCCGCCGCCTCGCCGCTGGCGACCGCCGGCGAGCAGGCGTTCCCGGTGTCGCGGCCGAACAGCCGGATGGTCACCGCGGGCCTGGAGCTGGCGCGGGCGGTGCTGGAGCGGCATCCTCGCACCAAGGTGTTGATGGTCTCGGCGACCGACGATCCGGCGATCGTCAGTGCCGCGCTGGACCTCGGCGTGTCCGGTTTCACCCGCAAGGACCAGCGGATCGACGGCATCGTGCAGATCCTGGAGCGGGTCGCCGGCGGCGAGGTGGCGGTGGATCCCGAGCTGTTGCGCGCGGCGGTCCGGCATCTCAAGGCCCCGGACGTCGACCAGGCCGAGCGCACTCTCCGTTACCTGACGCCGCGCGAGCGCGAGGTACTACGCCGCATTGTCGAGGGCGAGTCGACCAAGCAGATCGCTCGCGCCATGGACATCGCGCAGTCCACGGCCCGCACGCACGTGCAGAACGTGCTGGTCAAGCTGGGTGCACACTCCCGCGTCGAGGCCTCGGCGATCGTCGCCCGGGTGGGCGCGGTGGACCGGCTCGGCGCGACGCAGTGACCGCCGGGTCTGGTCCGGCCGGGCCTGTCTAGACCAGCGTCTACGTCATTTGGAGTACCGGCGGCTCCACACCATGGTGGTGGGCGCCGCGCCACCGGCTTGCAAGGATGGGGAGCATGCTTGACGCCTCCACGATCGGACTCGAGGACCGCCTCGAGGAGCGCCTCGACGTCACGGGCCTCGGGGAGGTCCGAATCCTTGTCGTCGACGACCACCGCACCTTCGCCGAAGCCCTGGCCTCGCGCCTGCGCGCCGAGCCCGGCTTCGGGGTGGCCGCCACCACCACCATCGACGGCGCCCGCCGCCTGATCGACGAGCGCCGGCCGGACGTCGTCCTGCTCGACGTGGACCTCGACGGCCGCGACGGCATCCGCTTCGCCGCCGAGATCCGGGCCAGCCATGCCGACGTGCGCATCGTCATGGTCACCGCCGGCGAGGAGGAGAAGCGGGTCGCCGAGGCGGTCCGCGGCGGCGTGAACGCCTGGGTCGCCAAGGACGGCTCCGTGGAGCACCTGCTCCAGGTGGTCCGCGGCGTCCTGCGCGACGAGACGCACATCCCGCCCCGCCTGCTGACCTACGTCCTGAGCGACCTGATGGCCGCCGAGCAGGAGCGCAACGAGCACGAGACCCTGGTCGGCGCGCTCACCCCGCGCGAGCGCGAGGTCCTGCAGTGCATGGTCTCGGGCATGACCCGCGCCTCGATCGCCCAGCACCTGTTCCTGTCGCCCAACACGGTCCGCACGCATATGCAGAACGTCCTGGGCAAGCTCGGCGTACACTCCACGCTGGCCGCCGTGGCGGTGGCCCGACGCGCCGGAATCGGGGAAGACCCCCGCTGACCGGCGCCAGGCACCGCGAGGAACGATGACCGGACAGGCCGAATCACCATGGGACGGGTCCCCAGGACCCGCCTCGTGGATCCGGCCACCCGCCACGCTGCGCACGCTGGTCGTCGGCGCAGGACGGGCCGGCCGGGCGCTGGCTCGGGAGCTGCGCGACGCAGCGGGCCCACACGGCACCGAGGGCCAGGAACTCCGCCCGATCGGCTTCGTCGACGACGCCCGCGACCCCTTCGCCAATAGCGAAGCCCAGCCCGAACCCGCCATGCCTCTCCTCGGCACGCTCGCGGAACTGGCACACCTCGTAGCCGAGCACGCGGCCGAAGCCGTACTGCTCGCGATCCCCGGCCTGCCCACCGCGCGGGCCCGCGAACTGACCGCCGCGGCGACCGGCGCGGGAGCCGTCGTCCGCTACCTGCCGTGGCACGCCGCCCACCTGCCCCGCGAAGCGACGGCCTCCGACCTGCGCCCCCTGGACATCAGAGCGCTGATCGACGGCCCGGCACCGCACGCGGTCTCCCCCGAGGTCAAGGAGATCGTCACCGGCAAACGGGTCCTGGTCACCGGCGCCGGCGGCGCCCTCGGCGCCGAACTCAGCCGCCATCTGCACGCCTTCAACCCCGGCGAGCTGTTCCTCCTCGACGGCGACGAATCCGCCATGCACCACCTCGCTCCCGACCTGTACGCCACCCTGCTGACCACGGACCTCTCCGACCGCGACCAGACCGACCGCACCTTCCGCGACCTACGCCCCGAGGTGGTCTTCCACGCCGCCGGCCCAAGGCAGGCGTCGGTCCTGGAGCGCCGCCCGAGCCTCGGCGTGAAGGCGAACGTCCTGAGCACCGACAACCTCGTCCGCGCGGTCGCCAGGCACGGCACAGAGCGCTTCGTACGGATCTCCACCGACGCCGATCCGGCAACGATGCTCGGCGCCTCTCAGCGAGCGGCTGAGGCCGTCATCCGCGCCGCCGCGGCCAAGAGCGCGAAGAAGCACACGAACACCGTCTACACCGCCGTACGCGTCGGCGACGCCCTCGACGCCCACGCCTCGCTCCTGACCGTCCTGGCCGACCAGATCCGCGCCGGCGGCCCGGTCACCATCACCCACCCGGACGCGACGCGCCGTTTCGCCACCGTCGAGGAAGCCGTCGCCCTGGCACTGGAAGCCGCTCGCACAGCCACCGGCGGCGAGGTCTCCACCCCCGACCTCGGCGCGCCGACCCGGATCGCCGACGTGGTCGAGCGCTTCACACGACAGTACAAGCTGCCCGAGGTGCCGATCCGCTGCGTCAGCTCATCGCAGAAGGCGAAGAACCCTTGGCCGGCCGAGCCCACGCGGCCCGCCGAACCAACCCAGCCCGCCGACTACGCCGACCTCCCGGACCGCCTGGACAAGCTCTACAAGGCCGCCGAGAAGAACCGGGACCCGAAAGTACGGCAGATGCTGGCGAAACTGGCCAAGCCGAGCCCCGATCGACCGCGCTGAACCCACGAATCAAGATCCTGATCGACCGTAGGGCGTCGAAGCACATACGCCGATGATCGGATTCCCCGGTGCGCGGGAACCACTCCGGCCCCGGATCCGCTACGGACCCGTTCTACACCTTTCCCGCCGCGATGAACGCAGCAGCTGGCCGCGGTGGAGATACCGTCGGCGGGCATCTCGGCTGACGCTCCCCGCCGGCGCATTCGGCGCCTGATTCGCCGCAGTGCCTTTCCCCGAGGCCTGCGGCGAATACGAGTTCGTACATACATTCGCCCAGTTCGAGGCGCTACCCGGGGGTTTCCGAAAACCACTCCCAGGAGCAGGCCGCCGTCCGTAACGCATCTCCAAAACGCTGGCGCCCGCGCGTCACATGAGTAGGCTCGACTACATGGTGTACAAGGTCGAGCGCACCGAGGCAGAGTGGCGGCAGCACCTGGGACCGGCCGCCTACAAGACCCTGCGCGAGTTCGGAACCGAGAACCCGTGGTCCGGCGCCTACGTCGAGAACGACGACCCGGGCATCTACCTGTGCCGCGGCTGCGACACCGCGCTGTTCGGCTCGCAGTCCAAGTTCAACGCCGAGTGCGGCTGGGCCGCCTTCTCCGGCCCGATCACCGAAGACCTCGTCGAGACGCACGAGGACCGCTCGCAGGGCATGCTGCGCACCGAGATCCGCTGTGCCACCTGCGGATCGCACCTCGGCTACCTGTTCCAGGACGCGCCCGAGGAGCTCGGCGGGTGGCGCTACTGCGTCAACTCGATCGGGTTGTTCCTGCGCGAGTCGGTGTCCGCATCAGCGGCGGCGTCGGCGTCCTCCGCCTCGGCGTCCTGAGCCCCGCAAGCCAAGAGCATCACAAGCCAAAAGCCCCACAAGCCAAAAACCTCACCGCTGTTTGCGCTGCTTCCACAACACCCGCGCGCGCAACGCCACGACCGCGCACACCAAGAACCCGAGCACGTAGAGCAACGTCTCGAACGCGTCGCCCAGCACCGTCGAGCCGCCGCCCTTGTGCGGCGACGAGGCGGCGGCAGCGGACGTCGGGATGCTCCCGTCGTTGCCCTCCAGCGCATCGCGCTTCTTCGCGTGCAGCGCGTCCGGCGGCGGCAACGTCTCGTCCGGAACGGTCGACTTCTGCAGCGGATCCGGCGCGGCCAACTGGTCCACCCCGGCCGCTGCCGCCGGCACCGCGAAGCCCCAGTCGAGCAGCTTCGCCGTCTGCTGGTAGATGTCGGTGCCGGCGTCGAACACCGAGACCACGAGCGTGCGGCCGTTGCGCTGCGCGGCGCCGACGAAGGTGTGGTGCGCCAAGGACGTGTAGCCGTTCTTCACCCCAATCATGCCCGGGTACTTGCCGAGCAGCCGGTTCTCGTTGTCGATCTCGAACGTGGTGCCGTTCACCGACGGGAACTTGGCGCGCTCCAGCGAGCAGTAGGCGCGGAAACCCGGGTCCTGCAAACCCGCGCGCGCCATCAGCGCCAGGTCGAAGGCGCTGGAGACCTGGCCGTCGGCGTCGTAGCCGTCGGCGTTGACCACGACCGTGTCGTTCGCGTGCAGCCGCTGCGCGGTCTGGCGCATCAGGTTCACGGTCTGCCCCTCGCCGCCGGCCATGGCGGCCAGCGTGGCGATGGCGTCATTGCCCGAGCGCAGGAACACCGCGTTCCACAGGTCGGAGACCCGGTAGGAGAGCCCCGGCTTGATGCCGACCGCGCTCGCGCCGGGCTCGGTGGTGGCCAGCGCCGCGATGTCGCTCGGCACGGAGAGGTGGACCTGCGCCGGATCCAGGCGGGGCATCAGCGCGAGGGCTGTCAGGATCTTGAGGGTCGAGGCAGGGCGCAGCCGCTCGTGCGGGGCCCGCTCGGCCAGGATCGTGCCGGTCGCCTCGTCGGCCAGCACGAACGACCCGGCCTGGACGTCCGGCGGGATCGGCGGCGTGCCGGGACTGGTCACCGTCGGCCCGAGCGGCGTGGAACTGGGAGCGGTCGGCGTCGGCGTCGGGGCGGGAGCGGCGACCGCGCCGCCGGCACCCCCGGCGATCAGCGCCGCGCACGCCGCGGCGACAGTGACATTCCGACGAAGCAGTGACCCGCGCATGCCTGCCGGGTTTCCAGCCGAGCGGCCCCGCCAAACCCCGGTCCCGCCGGACGCGTGACGCCCGCCGCCGACGCCGTCCCCCTCATCAGCCCTCGGTGGCTCACTGCTCAGCACGCCCCACACACTATTCAACGGACAGTGCGCGACCAAGCATCAGCGCCCTACAAGATCGAGTCCGGACGCTCCCGCGCCGCACTCACACGAGGCTCACACGACGCTCACACGAACGCCGAGACCCCCGTCAGCGCCCGGCCGATCACCAGGCTGTGGATCTCGCTCGTGCCCTCGTAGGTGAGGACGGACTCGAGGTTGTTGGCGTGCCGCAGCACCGGGTACTCCAGCGTGATCCCGTTGGCGGCCAGGATGGTCCGGCACTCCCGCGCGATGGCCAGCGCCTCCCGCACGTTGTTCAGCTTGCCCAGGCTCACCTGCCGCGGGTCCAGCTTGCCGGCGTCCTTCAGCCGGCCCAGGTGCAGCGCGAGCAGCATGCCCTTGCCGAGCTCCAGGGCCATGTCGGCGAGCTTCTGCTGGGTGAGCTGGAAGCCGGCCAGCGGCCGGTCGAAGACCTCGCGGTCCAGCGTGTAGGCGATCGCCGCCTCCAGGCAGTCGCGGGCCGCCCCGAGCGCCCCGAACACGATGCCGAAGCGCGCCTCGTCCAGGCAGCCGAGCGGGCCGGACAGGCCGGCGGCCTCGGGCAGCATCGCGTCGGCCGGCAGCCGGACGTCCTGCAGCACCAGCTCGCTGGTGACGCTCGCACGCAGCGAGAGCTTCTTCTTGATCTCCGGCGCGCTGAACCCGGGGGTGTCGGTGGGCACGACGAAGCCCCGGATCCCGTCCTCGGTCCCGGCCCACACCACGGCGACGTCGGCGACCGACCCGTTGGTGATCCACATCTTGGTGCCGTTGAGGATCCAGCCGTCGCCCTCGCGCTTGGCGGTGGTGCGCATCCCGGCCGGGTTGGAGCCGAAGTCGGGCTCGGTCAGCCCGAAGCAGCCGATCGCCTCGCCGGCGGCCATGCGCGGCAGCCAGGTCTGCTTCTGCTCCTCGGAGCCGTAGCGCCAGATCGCGAACATGGCCAGGGAGCCCTGCACGGAGACCAGCGAGCGCAGGCCGGAGTCCACGGCCTCCAGCTCCATGCAGGCCAGGCCGTACGTCAGGGCGCTGGTCCCGGCGCAGCCGTAGCCGTGCAGGTGCATGCCGAGGACGCCGAGGGAGCCCAGGCCGCGGGCGATGTCGCGGGCGGGCAGCGCGCCGGCTTCGAACCAGTCGGCGATGTGCGGGCGCAGTTCGCGGGCGCCGTAGGAGCGGACCAGGTCGCGCATGGCGCGCTCCTCGTCGTCCAGGAGGCCGTCGATCGCGAAGAGGTCGAGGGGGGACACAGGCTTCGAGGGCATGGGGCTACTCCACCACAGAATGGATTTTGGATCCAGTATGGTGGCCGCCATGAACGCCGTGAACCCAGCCGCGGCCCCGGCCGAAAACGCAGCCCCGGCCCAGGTCCCGACCCCGGCCCTGCACGGCCTCCTGGTCGCGGACTTCAGCCGGGTCCTGGCCGGCCCCTACGCGACGATGCTGCTGGCCGACCTCGGCGCGGACGTGGTCAAGGTGGAGCGGCCGGACAGCGGGGACGACACCCGGGCCTGGGGTCCGCCGTTCGCCGCCGACGGAACGGCGACGTACTTCCTGGGGGTGAACCGCAACAAGCGCTCGATCGCGCTGGACCTGCGGTCGCCGGAGGACGTGGCGCTGGCACAGGAGCTGATACGGCGCGCGGACGTGGTGGTGGAGAACTTCCTGCCCGGCACGATGGAACGTCTGGGCCTGGGCTACGACCGGATGCGGGAGCAGAACCCGGGAGTCGTCTACTGCTCGATCACCGGCTTCGGCGACGGCGCGGGCGCCGACCTGCCCGGCTACGACCTGCTGGCGCAGGCGGTCGGCGGCCTGATGAGCGTCACCGGGGAGCCGGGCGAGCCGACGAAGGCGGGCGTGGCGCTGGTGGACGTGATCACCGGACTGCACGCGGCCTTCGGCGTGCTGGCGGCGCTGCGGCACCGGGACGCCACCGGGGAGGGGCAGCGGGTGTCGGTGTCGTTGCTGACGTCGCTGCTGTCGGGGCTGGTGAACCACGCCTCGGCGTACCTCGCGGCCGACGTGGTGCCGCGCGCGATGGGGAACCGGCACCCGAGCATCGCACCGTACGAGGTCTTCGACGCGGCCGACCGGCCGATGGTGATCGCCGCCGGGAACGACCGGCAGTTCCACAGCCTGTGCACAGCGCTCGGCGCGCCGGCGCTCGCCGCCGACCCGCGCTTCGCGACGAACACGTCGCGGGTCGCGCACCGCGACGCGCTGATCCCCGAACTGAACCAGCGGCTGGCTGCCCGGCCTGCGGAGGAGTGGTTCAGAACGTTGACGGAGGCCGGCGTGCCGTGCGGGCCGATCAACGACGTCGCCGACGCCTTCGCGCTCGCCGACCGGCTGGGACTGGACGCGGCGGTGGAGGTCGGAGGCGTACGGCAGACCGCGCATCCGGTGCGCTTCAGTACGACGCCGGCCGCCTACCGAGCCGCGCCACCCGCGCTGGACGCCGACGGCGGCGCCATCCGGCAGTGGCTGGCTCAGCGTCTGGACTAACTCTCTATCTGTCCCGCGAGTGTCTCCACTGCGGCGGCGCGATGCCGATCGAACCACCGCACGGCGCCCTCCGCGTCCCCGGCACGCAGCGCCGCCAACGCGGCCCGATGCTCGGCCACGACGTGCCGCCGGTTCTCATCGCCGGCGTAGTAGAGGGAGCGGTAGGCATCAGTGCTGTCCCACAGCGTGCCAATGATCCGCACCAACCGCGGCATCCCCGCCGCCTCGAACAGCGCGAAGTGGAAGCGCCGATTGGCCGCCGCCATCTCCGTGACGGCACCCTCCTCGGCGGCGCGCTCCACTTCAGCCTGCGCGGCTTCGAGCCGCCCGAACACCGCGTCATCGAGCAACGGCACCGCGGCCCGCACCGCCTCAGCCTCGAGAATCTCCCGCAGCCGATACACCTCGCGCAGGTCAGCCATCGACAACTCGACGACCCGATACCCCCGGTGCGCTCGATAGGTGACAAGGCCCTCGCCCTCAAGCGTTTTCAAGGCCTCCCGCAACGGAACCCGGCTGACCTCCAACCGCTCGGCCAAAGCCTCCTGCCGGATAGCGGACCCCGGCACCAACTCCCCGGCGGTGATAGCCCGCCGCACCTCGGCCAACACGAACTGCTGCGCGGTCGGCGGCCGCGACCCCACCTCGGCCACAACGCCTCCCACCCTGAACTGCCCGGAACTGGATCCAAAACGGTAGCACGCAGGGGTGGGGCGGCTCGGTATCCGACGGGCGCGCAATGTGCGCACTTTTAGCACTGCGTACACTGTGGGCATGATGACGATAGGGATGACCGAGGCCCGTGGACAGCTGCGCGAACTGGCCGCTCGCGCCCGGCACGGCCACGAGCGGATCGCGATCACCGACCACGGCCGGCCCGCCGCCGTCCTCATCTCGCCCGAGGACGCCGAAGAGTTCGCCCGCCTGGAGGCCGCCGAGATCGCCCGGGAGATCGCCGAGGCGAAGGCCGCCGCCGCCGCGTCCGGCAAGCCGCCGGTCGTCATCGGCGACATGACGAACATGCCGTTCGAGGAGTTCGACACCATCGTCACCAAGGCGGCGCGCGGCACATGACCTATCGCGTCATCCTCGACGACGTCACCGCTCGCGCCCTGGCCTCTTTGGACGCCGACGACCGCCGCGCGGTGTACGCCTCGCTCAACGATCTCCGAAGCAATCCCCAACCGCAGCACGGAAGCGTCGGCCGCCTCCACGTCGGCTGGCTCCGGATCACCTACGAGATCGCCGCCGAGCCGAACGACGACGGCACGACAACCATCACCGTGTGGAAGATCGGCACCGCCCTCTAGCCCTACCCCTCCCCCACCTCCACCAGCTCCTCCCCGTCAACCTCAATCCCGCCCCCGCGCCCCACCACAGACCCCGTCGACCCCCGCACCACCAGCTCCGGCTCGAACAACAGCTCCTCCGCCGCCACCCGGGCGCCCTCGATCTGGTTCACCAGCAGCGTCACCGCGGCCCGCCCCAGCGCCTCAATGGGCTGACGCACCGTGGTCAACGGCGGATCGGTGCAGTTCATGAACGCCGAGTCGTCGTAGCCGATCACCGACACGTCCCGCGGCACCCGCAGGCCGGCGCGCCGGACCGCGCGGATCGCGCCCAGCGCCAGCGGGTCGCTCGCGCAGATGATGCCGGTGGCGCCGACGCGCAGCAGCCGGGAGGCCGCCGCCTGGCCGCCCTCGAGGGCGAACATCGCGTGCTCGATCAGCGTCTCGTCGACCGTGCGGCCGTACTTCTCGCACTGCGTGCGGTACTCGGCCAGCTTGCGGCGCGAGGGGACGTGGTCCTCCGGGCCCAGGACCAGGCCGATGCGCTCGTGCCCCAGGGACGCCAGGTGCGCGAAGGCCTGCTCCACCGCGACCGCGTCGTCCGTCGAGACCTGCGGCAGCTCCAGGTGCTCCACCGCGGCGTTGAACAGGACCACCGGGATGCCGCGCTCGCGCAGCAGGTGGTAGTGCTCGTGCGGGGCCTCGTCCTCGGCGAAGTGGCCGCCGGCGAAGACCACGCCGGAGACGTGCTGGTCCAGCAGCATCGTCACGTAGTCGGACTCCGACAGGCCACCGGCGGTGCGGGTGCACAGCACCGGCGTGAAGCCGCGCTGCGCCAGCGCGCCGCCGACCACCTCGGCGACCGCCGGGAAGATCGGGTTCTGCAGTTCCGGCAGGACCAGCCCGATCAGCCGCGCCCGCTCGCCGCGCAGCTGCGTCGGCCGCTCGTACCCCAGCACGTCCAACGCGGTCAGCACCGCCGTGCGGGTGCTCTCGGAAACCCCTGGTCGGCCGTTGAGTACCCGGCTCACCGTGGCCTCGCTGACCCCCACCTTTTGCGCCACCTCGGCGAGTCTGCTCGTCATACCGCAAGAGTAGAACGGAAATCGGTAAGAACGCGATGGGTTCGCGCCAACTCGCGCAAGATTCCAAGATCCGTCCGCAAGCCTCCGGTGACGCCGCGACCAGCCGTCAGAGGGCTGAGTGGATCATCCGTAACCTAGTCGTGTTCTTTCGATTTTTCATCAGACTCTTGCAGTCGCCTGTTTACGGCTGTACCTTCGCGGCACGCCGATGACTGCGGCACGGCACCTCCCCAGACAACGAACGAAGGGGTGAAACGCATGAAACGCAACGCATCACGCACGATGGTCGCGCTCGTCACGGCGGCCGGTATAGCCATGGCGGGCGCAGCCTGCTCGTCCAGTTCCAGCAAGGGCTCCTCGAACAAGGGCTCCGGCAACTCCGCCGACGGCGTCGCCGACGGCAAGCCGCTGGACCCGAACGCCACGGTGACCATCACCATCGACGGCGCGCCCGGGGCGGACCAGGCGGCGAACAAGGCCGCCTACGCCGACGACCTCCAGGCGTTCAAGATCCTGTACCCGAACGTCACGGTGAACGCCAAGCCCTACGTGGGCCAGGTCGAGGACCCCCCGCAGTTCACCGCGAGCCTGAAGGCGCACAACGAGACCGGCGCCTTCCACGCCTACTTCACGGACAAGAACCAGGTCCTGGACTCCGGCGACACGACCGACATCAGCGCCTACGTCAACGACCAGACCGTCCCGGGCTGGTCGCAGCTGCTCCCCGGGGTGAAGCAGAACCTGCAGGACAGCGGCAAGACCTACTCGCTGCCGATCAACTTCTACACCGAGGGCCTGATCTACAACCGCTCGCTGTTCCAGAAGGCCGGCCTGGACCCGAACAAGCCGCCGACGACGTGGGACGAGGTCGAGGCGGACGCCGCCAAGATCTCCGCCCTCGGCGGCGGGGTCAGCGGCTACGAGGACTACAGCGGCGGCAACACCGGCGGCTGGCACTTCGCCGGGGAGATCGACAGCCTCGGCGGCCAGATGGTCAACTCCGACGGCACCAAGGCCGCCTTCAACACCGACCAGGGCAAGCAGGTCCTGCAGCGGCTGCACGACATGCGGTTCAAGGACGGCGGCATCGGCCCGACACCGGTCACCCAGTGGGCCGACGCCTTCCCGCCCCTGGCCACCAGCAAGGTCGGGATGTTCCTCGGCGCCCCGGACGTGATCCAGCACCTGGTCGAGGTCCTCGGCGCGGACCCGAAGCTGTACGGCATGGGCCCGATCCCGGGCAGCACGGGGCCGGCCACCGGCACCCTGGCCGGCGGCGACCTGTACTACTTCAAGAAGGGTCTGACCCCGAACCAGATCAAGGCGGAGATCGCCTGGATCACGTTCGAGTACCTGACCCCGGGCAAGGGCCAGTTCGACTTCGCGCGTGACAAGGCCCTGGCGGCTCCGGACAAGCCGGTCGCGATCGGCCTGCCGCAGAAGTTCTTCTGGAACCCGTCGTCCGCGCAGATGACGCAGGTGCAGTCGGACCTGAAGACCTCGGCGACGCTGCCCATCGACCAGTACACGGACTTCGTCGACAACCCGATCGCGCCGGTCCTGGAACCCCCGGCGGCGCAGCAGCTCTACAAGGTCCTGGACACCGCGATGTCGGCGGCGATGACCAACGCCAACGCCGATCCGGCCAAGCTCCTGAGCACCGCCGAGTCGCAAGTCAACTCGATCCTGGCCAACCAGTAACGCCGCGATCCGCGGCAGGCGGCCGGTCCCTGTTGAGGGACGGGGACCGGCCGCCCCCACGGAGCGCTTGAGGGAAACAAGGAAACGGAGTCGACACGATGGCCTACGCCCTGGCCACAGAGCGGCTGCAGGACACCACGAGACGCGGCGGCAGCCAGTCGACGTGGACGGCGCTGCGTCGCGCCGCCGGCCGCAACCTGCGGGCCCACGCGTTCCTGTTCGGCGCGCTGGTCTGCTTCGCACTGTTCACCTGGTACCCGATGATCCGCGAGATCATCATGTCCTTCCAGCGCGTGCACCGCGGCCAGACCACGTGGGTGGGCCTGGGCAACTACCGCCAGGTCGCCGCCGACCCCGAGTTCTGGCAGGCCTGGCGCAACACGCTGGAGTTCAGCGGCCTGGCCCTGGTGTTCGGCTTCGCCGCACCGTTCGCGGTGGCCATCGTCGTCAACGAGTTCCGGCACGCGCAGGGGTATCTGCGGATCCTGGTCTACCTGCCGGTGATGCTGCCGCCGGTGGCCGGCATCCTGCTGTTCAAGTACTTCATGGACCCCGGGTTCGGCCTGTTCAACGAGGCGCTGCACATCCTGCACCTGCCCAAGTCACAGTGGCTGGCGTCCAAGTCCTCGGCGATGCCCTCCCTGGTCGTGGTCTCGACGTGGGGCAACATGGGCACCGCGACGCTGGTGTACCTGGCCGCGCTGCAAGGGATTCCGGGCGACCTGTACGAAGCGGCCGAACTGGACGGTTGCAGCGTCTTGCAACGAATCCGGCACGTCACCATCCCGCAAACCCGGCTGATCCTGTCGCTGATGGCGATGCTGCAGATCGTCGCGACGATGCAGATGTTCACCGAGGCGTTCGTACTGACCGGCGGCGGGCCCGAAGGATCGACGACAACGGTCGTCTACCTGCTCTACAACTACGCGTTCAATTACAACAAGTTCAATACTGCGGCCGCACTCGGCGTGATCATGCTGCTGGTGCTGGCCTGCTTCTCCGCGATCTACATCGTGCTGGAACGACGCGGAAGCGAGGACTGAGAGATGACCCAGCAGACCGCGAGCCGGGTCCTGTTGACCCGAAATCGTTTCCGCGCCAGGAAGCCCAAGACCGCGCCGACCTACCACCGCACGCTGATATCCCGCACCCAGCTGAGCACGACGCGGGGCAAGCGGTTCTACTGGATCGCGCTGACCGTGGCCCTGGTGCTGGCCACCTTGGTGTTCATCGGCCCGCTGTTCTGGATGGCCACCGGCGGGTTCAAGACCTCGCAGGAACTGGTCCGCAACCCCCCGGTGCTGCTGCCCTCGCACCCCTCGACGCACGCCTTCAGCCTGGCGTGGAACCGCCTGGGGATGGCGCAGCTGCTGTGGAACACCGTCGTCTACGCCGGCGGCGCGCTGCTGTTCCAGCTCACCTTCTGCGTCGGCGCCGCCTACTCGCTGTCCAAGCTCCGGCCGATCTTCGGCAACTGGATCCTGGCCCTGATGCTGGCCTCGATGATGATCCCGGCCGCGGCGCTGGTCATCCCGCAGTACCTGACGGTGCTGGACCTGCCGCTGGTGCACTGGAACCTGCAGAACACGCCCTGGGTGATCTGGCTCCCGACGGTGGCCAACGCCTTCAACGTGTTCCTGCTCAAGCGGTTCTTCGACTCCATCCCCAACGACCTGCTGGACGCGGCCGCCGTGGACGGCGCCGGCCCGCTGCGCACGCTGTGGCGCATCGTGCTGCCGATCTCGCGGCCGATCCTCGGGGTGATCTCGATCTTCGCGATAGTCGCGGTCTGGAAGGACTTCCTGTGGCCGCTGATCACCGTGCCGGCGCACGAGACGCTGAACGTCGGCGTCAACACCGCCGCCACCTCCATGCCGGACAACGCGCTGGTCGGCGGGTTGTTCCTGGCTTCGATCCCGACGATCGTGCTGTTCCTGTTCTTCCAGCGGAACATCATGGCCGGCCTGACGGTCGGCGGTGTCAAGGGCTGACAGGGCCCTGAAGTCACCGACTACAGACGACCGTCAAACGTCCCCCTGTCCTTACCGTCGGCTGTCCCGCCGTCGTGTCTGCTTCACGTACTAGAGAGCAGGTTCCCGGTGTCCGCGCATACTTCCCCAGCGCCTTGGTGGCGCTCGGCCGCCATCTACCAGATCTACCCGCGCAGCTTCGCCGACGGGTCCGGCGACGGCATGGGCGACCTGGCCGGCGTCCGCGCCCGGCTGCCGTACCTGGCCGAGCTCGGCGTGGACGCGGTGTGGTTCAACCCCTGGTACCTGTCCCCGCAGGCGGACGGCGGCTACGACGTCACCGACTACCGCGTCATCGACCCGCTGTTCGGGACCGTGGCCGACGCCGAGGCGCTGATCGCCGAGGCGCACGCGCTGGGCATCCGCGTGGTCGTGGACATCGTGCCGAACCACACCTCGGCGGCCAACCCCTGGTTCGCCGCGGCCCTGGCCGCCGGGCCCGGCTCGCCGGAGCGCGAGCGCTTCTGGTTCCGCTCCGGCCGCGGCGAGGACGGTGAGCTGCCCCCGACCAACTGGCAGGGCATGTTCGGCGGCCAGACCTGGACCCGGGTCGCCGAACCGGACGGCGAGCCCGGCGAGTGGTACCTGCACCTGTTCGACTCGGCCCAGCCGGACTTCAACTGGCAGCACCCGGACGTCCCGGCCGAGTTCGAGGACGTGCTGCGGTTCTGGTTCGACCGCGGGGCCGACGGCTTCCGCATAGACTCGGCAGCGCTGCTGGTCAAGGACCCGGCGCTGCCGGACCAAGTCGGCGAGGACGACTCGGCGTTCGTCGACCGCGAGGAAGTGCACGCGATCTACCGCTCCTGGCGCGCGGTCGCGGATTCCTACGACGGAGACCGGGTCCTGATCGGCGAGATCTGGCTGCCGGACGCCGCGCGCCTGGCCCGCTACCTCGGCCCGGACGAGATGCACACCGTCTTCAACTTCCCCTACCTGGGCTGCGCCTGGGAGGCGGACAAGCTCCGCGAGGTGATCGACGAGACGCTGAGCCTGCACGCCCCGGTCGGCGCCCCGCCGACCTGGGTGCTGTCCAACCACGACGTGGACCGCGTGGTGACCCGCTACGGCCGCGAGGACACGTCGTTCGCGATCTACGCCCGGCAGCTCGGCCGGCCGGTCGATCTGGATCTGGGCACGCGGCGCGCGCGGGCCTCGGCCCTGCTGACCCAGGCACTGCCCGGTTCGGTGTACATCTACCAGGGCGAGGAACTGGGGCTGTGGGAGGTCGAGGACATCCCCGACCACCTGCGCCAGGACCCGATGTGGGAGCGCAAGGGCCGCAACCCGGCGGACCCGGGCCGGGACGGCTGCCGGGTGCCGCTGCCGTGGTCCGGGAGCGAGCCGCCGTTCGGCTTCAGCCCCGAGCAGGCCTCGGCCGAGCCGTGGCTGCCGCAGCCGGAGGCGTGGAAGGACTACACGGCCGAGGGCCAGCTGGCCGATCCGACGTCGATGCTGACGCTGTACGGCAAGGCCCTGCGGCTGCGGCGGGAGACCGAAGGGCTCGGCGACGGGCCGTTCGCCTGGCTCCCGGCGCCCGAAGGGGTTCTGGCCTTCGAGCGCGGACCCGGATTCGTGTGCGCGGTGAACTTCGGCCCGCGACCGTCGGACCAGCCGGTCGCGGGCCGAGTGCTGCTGGCCAGCGGGCCTTTGACGGCGGAGGGCCGGATTCCGGCCGACACCGCCGTCTGGATCGCCCGCTAGCCGGTTTCCTGCTTTCCGTCGGCGGACCCACCCGCAGACCCGCCGACGGAGTTCTCTCGCGACCCGGTTCCGGACTTCGGTCCGGGGCCGGGTCGTGGCGTGCGGGCGGATTCGAGGACTGATTCAGTCGGCGCGACCGGACCCGGGCCGGACCGGGGCAGCGGACTTCTCCCGGACCCGGCGTCCTCTCCGGAGTGATGCCCGGCATGACGTCCAACCTCGAACGACACGGTCTTGCCGGCCTCGCCGACGGCCACCCCGAACCGGTCCACGATCCACTCGATCAGGTCCAGCCCGCGGCCGCGGACGTCCTCCCCGGTCGCGTGCCGGTGCTGCGGGGCCAGGGCCGAGCAGTCGCCGACCTCGCAGGTCACCGCGCCGGGCCGGATCCGCGCGGACACCGTGACCGGCCCGGTGCCGTGCACCACGGCGTTGGTCGCGATCTCGCTGTAGGCCAGCACCACGCGGTCGGCGTCGTCCCCGGCACCCCAGGCCTGTTCGACCGCGGCGGCCAGCCAGCGCCGGGACAGGCTCACGTCCAGGGCCGAGCCCGGGAACGTCCAGTACAGAGCAGTGTTCTGCGATGCCGGGGCATCCGGGGCCGGCTCGGAGCCGACCGCCGTGCCTCGGACTGCCACCCCGCCGCCGGCGCCCGTTCCGGCGACGCGGCACGCCGCCGGGGCGGGGTGGCGTAATTGCTGCATGACGGCCTCACATCATCGATGTCTGCGCGATTCCATCTCCCCCAGCGCGCACCCCACAATGAAATATCCCACCCAGGGCGCGGGCCCCGCAGGGGAATCCGTGAAATCGCCGCGGCCGGTTCGGGCACAATGGCCTGCATCGCAAAAGCGAACCGCAGGGGGTTGGCGATGACATCCGCAGACGTTCCCGGACCCGCCACCGGAACCGCGCCGGACGGCGACCCGCACGAACCCGTCCCCGGCGGCCCGGAGGAACACGGCGGCGCGCGAAAGCCCGGCGCCCCGGCCGAACCCGGCAACCCGGTGGAGCGCGCGGCCCGGGTCCCGGCGGGCCCGTCGGCGCCGCCGATCCGCCGCCGCCGGCTCGGCGCGGCCCTGCGCCGGCTCCGGCTGGCCGCGGGCCTGACGCTGCAGGGCGCGGCCGAGCGGCTGGAGATCTCGGACTCGACGCTGTCCCGGCTCGAGAACGGCCAGGGCCGGCTGCGGCGCATCGACGTCTCGGCCGCGCTGGACGTCTACGGGGTCGTCGACGAAGAGCTGCGGACGACTTTACTCAACCTGACCGGCCAGATCAGGGACAAGGGCTGGTGGCAGTACTACCGGCGGGCCATCCCTGAGCCCTACGCGGACTACATCAGTGTCGAGGCGGCGGCGACGTCGATCGACGCGCACACCGTGCAACTCGTCCACGGCCTGCTGCAGACCGAGGACTACACCCGCGCCCTGGCCGAGGCCTGGCGGATACGGGCCGAACCACTCGACGTCGACGCCCTGGTGGCCGTACGCCGCACCCGACAGCGCATGCTCGGCGGCACGGATCCACTGCGGCTGCGCGTGGTGATGCACGAGGGCGCGCTGCGCCAGCGAGTGGGAGGACGCGAGGTGATGCGAGGTCAGATCGAACGCGTCATCGAAGAATCCCGCCGCCCTAATATCATCATCCAGATCATCACCCATTCAGCAGGCGCATATTCAGGACTTGACGAACCCTTCGCGATTGTAGGCTTCGGTAATCCTCTGGAACACGACGTGGTATGCCTGGACAACCTGACGCGAACGCATTTCCTGGAGACCGTCGACGAGGTGCGCAATTACGCGTCGGTGTTCGACCAGCTCCGTGCCGCGGCGCTTTCCCCCGAACGGTCGGCGCTCTGGCTCGCCGACCTGCTGACGAAGATGGAGAGCTAGTTGAGCACCAGCGCAACACCGAATTCGACCCCTGAGAACGGAGCCGCCCCGCACGAGACCCTCCTGACCGGCGCCGCGTGGCGCAAGAGCAGCCACAGCAACGGCGCCACCAACTGCGTGGAGGTGGCGATGCTGGCCGACGGCTCGGTCGGCGTACGCCACTCCCGGCGACCCGACGCCGAGGTGATCGTGTACTCGCGCACGGAGTGGGCGGCCTTCGTCGCGGGGGTGAAGGCCGAGGAGTTCGAGCCGACCGGCTGAGCCGCGGCCAGGGTCCCGTTCCGTCGCTTCGGCGCGGGGCCCGTCCTGCAGCGGGGGTGAGCTTTTCGGTGGCACAGTGGCTGGGAGCTCCGGACGCCGGACGTCCGCGCAGGTGAGAGGATGGCCTCCATGCCCCAACCAGGCGAGCAGCCCGAATCCCGCGCCGACGACTCCACCGGTGACGCCAGCTCCCACGGCGCTTCGGCCGCCGACAGCAGCGACCCGCATGATTCCCGAGACTCGCTCGCCGGGGCTCCCGCCGACTCGCGCGCCGCCTCGGCCGCCTCCGGCTCTGGCTCTGGCTCCGCTTCTGGCTCTGGCTCCGGCTCCGGCTCCGGCTCCGACCACCACCATCCGGACCACGCCGACTCCGCCGAGCGCACGCTGCCCGACCCGGTCGTGGACACCGCCGTCGGTTTCCTGGACCTGCTGGCCGAACCCAGCCGCCTGCGCCTGCTCTGGGCCCTGCGCGACGGCGAACTCGGCGTCAGCGCCCTGGCCGAGACCGCCGGCTGCACCCCCACCGCGGCCAGCCAGCACCTCGCCAAACTCCGCCTCGGCGGCCTGGTCGAACAGCGCGCCGACGGCCGCGCCCGGCTCTACCGGCTGCGCGGCGGGCACATCAGGCGGCTGGTCGAGGAGGTCGTCGGGCACGCCGAGCACGCGGTCCGCGGCATCCCCTACGACCTCTGAACAGCCGCGTCGGCCGTCCCGGCCAAGCCAGCCACGCTTCGCCTCACGGCAGGTACCACTGCTGCGCCTTGTTCCCGACCACGCAGGGCTTCAGCGACAACGCGTTCGACGGCCCGTTGTCCGTCAAGCACTGCCCGGCACCCTGGTTGTTGATGTAGAACGCACCACTCGGCGTACTCGAGTCCTGCGACAGCCACCACATCTGCGTCGTGGCGCCGCCACCGTGCAGCAACGAGACCTTGCCCCCGGCGCCGTCGATCAACTGGTTGGTGTCCAGCCCGTCGCCGAACTCGTAGACCGTCTGCCCACCTGACGTCAACGCGGTCGCCTGAAAGCTCTGCCCGGCCCGCCCCGCGGGCGGCTCCACGGTCAGCTGCGCACCGTCGCCGAAGATCGGCGCCCCGGCCGAGGTCCCGAAGACATCGATCGCATCGCTGTCCCCGACGTTGGTGACGTACCCCGACTTGTGCGGCACGGCGGCAGAAGTCGACGCCGATACCGGCGGAGGCGGCACGTTCGACGCGGACGTACCCCCCACCGTCGCCGACGGCCGCGACGCCATCGACGACCCCGCCGAACTCGTCGGCGCGGGCCTCCCGGGCGCACTGCTCGACCGCCCCGGCGCCGAAGCCGTCGCCGAAGGCTTCGCAGCCGCACTCGTCACCGACGAACTCACGACGATGGTCGACGTCTCGGAGACAACGGACGTGACACTCACATCGGAAGTCGACACGGCACCCGACGCACTCGACGTGGCCTGCGTCGCCCCGACCACAGCCGCCGTCGACGCCTTATCGCTGTGCGAAAGCGGATAGGCGACCGCAATCCCCACGACAACAACCGCACCCACAGCCGCCAGCACGATCGCCCGCCGCCGCCCGGGCTGCATCGGCTGATGCGGGAAGTCGAGGTCGGGGCCATCAGGCCCATCGGGACCCTCAGAATCATCGGCGCCGAGGACGGTGAACGAATCCTGCGGCACGACCCGGCCACTGCCCGCATCAGGCTCGACCGGATCCAGCTCGACGCCCGCGTTGAAGGAGTCCAGCGGCATCGCGTGGCCAGGCGCGATGTGCGGGATCGGGATCGCCTCGATCTTCGGCTCGGGTTCGGGCTCAGGTTTGAGCTCAGGCTCTGGTTCGGGCCCTGGTTCGGGCTCACCCGCGACTAACTCACCGGCCGCCGCGCCGGGTACGCCGCCTGCCAGCCCGCCGACCAGCTCCGCAGCCAGTGCACCATTTGCCTGCTCGCCGCCAGACTCCGCAGCCAGCGCGCTGTTTGCCTGCTCGGCAGCCAGGACGGCACCATTTTCGGGCTCGCCGCCAGCGTCTGCCGGGCTCGGGAGATCGCCTTCTTGCGGGCCGCTCTCTTCTGCCGGGCTGGCTGGCTGTGGCTCAGCGATCGAGCCTTCGGGTATGCCAGCGGTAAACGAATCCTGCGGAACCGCCCGCACCGCCCCGCCACCCGCACCTGTCTGCCGACTGCTCAGCGCAGCCGGGCTGCCGGTTGGTTGCTCGCTCGCCTCTGTCGGGTCGCCTGCCGGCGTTCCGGCTGGCTGCTGGCCACGCTTGCGCCAGCGACCGGCCAATCCGCCACGCGCAGGCCGACTGGCCTCACTCTCGACAGCCGCATCCAGCTCAACACCCGAAGTAAACGAGTCCTCCGGCACGGTCCGACTCCGCCACCGAGCAACACCCGCTCGCGCAGCCCCGCCGACTTCCGCCGCCTCGCCAGCTCCAGCCACACCGCCAGTTCCGGTTGCGGCTCCCGCCACCGCTCCGGTTGCAGCTCTTGCTGCGGTGCCGGTTCCGATTGCGGCGCCGGTTGCAGCTCCAGCTGCGGCGCCGGTTCCGGTTGCGGCTCCTGCCACAGCTCCGGTTGCAGCTCCAGCTGCGGCGCCGGTTCGGGCTGCGGCTCCGGTTGCAGCTCTTGCTGCGGCGCCGGTTCCGATTCCTGCAGCGGCTGCTGCGGCGGTTCCGGTGGCCTGACCGGCACCCTCCCCGGCATCCACCTCAACGCCGGCGATAAACGAGTCCTGAGGCACCACCCGCCCCGCTCCACCTCGCACCCCGCCACGCGCCCCAGCCACCACGCCAGCCGCTTCGCCGCCCGCCGCGCCACGCACCGTGGCCGCCGGTCCACCGGCCTCAACCACCGCGCCGCCGCCGACCTCCGCCTCACCATCCGGCAGCGGCACCGTCTCCTCCCCGGCCCCACCCACCGTGAACGAGGCCCAGTCAGTCCCCTCCGCCTCCGGCCGCACCACATAAGAAGCCCAAGCCGGCGCGATCTCCCCCGCAGACCCCGCCACCACACCGCCGCCAGCACCGGCACCGGCAGCCGAGCTCAGCTCCGCGCCATCCCCGTCAACGCCGCCATCACCATCGCCCTCATCCCCAAACCCCCGAGGCACCACCGTGAACGACAAAAAGTCGCCATCCACCCGCGCCCCCGCACCCGCACCCGCTGCCGCACCCGCCGCAGCCGCCACCCCCGCGACATCAACCCCCACCTGAAAGCTGTCCCCCGGACTCCCGATCCGCGCCGCCCCCGCCGCGCGCACGCCCCGCGCCGCGAGCCGGCGGGCCGTCTCGGCCATCTCCCGCGCGCTCGCGAACCGCGCCTCGGGGTCCTTCGCCAGGGCCCGCATCACCAGCTCGCGTACCGGTTCCGACACCGTCTCCGGGAGCGGCGGTACCGGCTCCTGGAGGTGCTTCATCATGATCCCGAGCGGGGTTCCGCCGTCGAAGGGCGGTGTGCCGGTCAGGCACTCGTACGCGATCACCCCCACCGCGTACTGGTCCGCCGCGGCCGTCACCGCCGTGTGCCGGG
Source organism: Catenulispora sp. EB89 (assembly GCF_041261445.1). NCBI lineage: Bacteria > Bacillati > Actinomycetota > Actinomycetes > Catenulisporales > Catenulisporaceae > Catenulispora > Catenulispora sp. EB89. The sequence goes on along the minus strand of NZ_JBGCCU010000005.1, from coordinate 309,990 downwards.
CCTGCTCCGGCGCCGCGTAGACCGCGGTGCCGAGCACCACGTCCACGGCCGTCAGGCGGCGGGCGTCGGCCGTGCGCGCGACGCCGAAGTCCGTCACCACCACGCTGCCGCCGCGCAGCATCAGGTTCGCCGGCTTCACGTCGCGGTGCACGATCCCCTGGTCGTGCGCCGCTTTGAGCGCCTCCAGCGTCTGCGCCACCACCGTCAGGGTCGTGGCCTCCGTCAGCGGGGCGCTCTCGTCCAGCAGGTCGGACAGGGGGCGGCCGGTGATCAGCTCCATCACCAGGAACGCCGTACGCGGGTCGTCCGCCTCGCCGTAGTCGAACACCGACACGATGCCGGGGTGGCTCAGCGCCGCCAGGACCCGGGCCTCGGTGTGGAAGCGCGCGGCGAAGCCGGCGTCGTCCAGCAGCGCCGGAAGCAGGATCTTGACCGCCACCTCGCGTCCCAGCACCGTGTCCAGGGCGCGCCACACGTCGCCCATCGACCCGCCGCCGATCCGCTGGCGCAGCTGGTACCGGCCGGCCAGGACGGTTCCCTCACCCCACATAACGCCGTTCCCCAAGAATCGTGTCGGACAGCCTCAAGTCGGACTCAGTCAGACTCAAGCCATAGGTCAGAGCTTTCCAGAGGGATCCAGCGGCTGCATGGCACGCCTGCGGCGCCGGGCCAACCAAGCAGCACCGGCGACTCCCCCGGCGGACAGTATCCCGCCTCCGCCAACGGCCAAAGCCCGGCCGGTGAAATCCTGCTTCACCGGAGCCGCGGCGAACGGAAGCGGGGCCGGCACGGCAGGGGGCGGCGTGGTCGCCGGCGCCGGAGTCGACACCGAAGTCAACGCCGCATAAGGATCGACGATCCCCCACCCGTAGAAGGCATCCGGAGCCCCGGCGGCCATCCGATCAGCCGTCGCGTACAACCGCTGCCGCACCTGCGCGGCCGTCAGCGACGGATACCGGCTCCACACCAGCGCGGCGGTGGCCGTGACGTACGGCGCCGCGAAAGACGTCCCCATCCCCGAAGCCAGCGTCCCGTTGTCCGCCGGCCCGATCCCCAGCAACGGCGCGTCCGAAGACCCGCCGGGCGCAGCGATCCCGACATAAGCACCGTGCTCGGAGTACGGCGTCACCGCGCGATCCGCCCCCACCGCCGCCACCGCGACCACCCCCGGATAAGCAGCCGGATACTGCGGCGGATTCCCGTCCTGCTGCGCGCCGAGGTTCCCCGCCGCGGCCACGATCAGCACCCCCGCAGTCTGAGCGTCCCGCACCGCCGAAGCCAAGTCGGGCGAGTTCGTCGAACTCCCCGCCGACACGTTCACGATCTTCGCGCCCCGCGCCACCGCCTCCCGGATCCCCTGGGCGATCGGCGCGTCCTCGCTCTCGCAGGTCTTGTACGTCCGGATCGACAACAAGCTGACCACCGACGGCGCCAGCCCCACGACCCCCGACCCGGACCGGGCCTGCGCCGCGATGATCCCGGCGACCATCGTTCCGTGCCCGAGCGCGTCGGCCGTCGCCGGATACGTCTTCGGATCGACGAGCGACACGCTGTCCGCGACGTCCACCGCCCCGGCCAGCTGCGGCGCGCCCACGTCGATCCCCGAATCGACCACCGCGACCTTGATCCGAGGGCCCGATCCGACGAACGGCGCCAGATCCCCGAACCGCAAAGCGGTCTGCGCCCACGGCACCTGCGCGGTCACCGGCACAGCCTGCACCGACGGCGAGCAGTCGTCAGCCGCCGCCGAGGGCGGTCCACCGACCGGCACGACGATGAGACCTGCGACGAGCGCGCTCAACATCCCGCAGGACAAGACCCGCCTCACGCCAGCGGCCACGCCCGCGCCCGCGCCCGCACTCATGCCGCCCACGCCCACACTCATGCCGCTCACACTCACGCCGCGTCCTCGCCGGCCCAAGCCGTCTGCACCACCATGGTCCCGCTCCGCCGGCTCACCAGCTGCGCCCGCCCGGCCGGCAACCGCATCGGCCGCGCGTCCCCGAGGAACACCCCCTCGTCCTTGCTGCACGACAGCAACAGCCCCGGCGTACTCAGCTCCCACAGACGCCGCAGCACCGGATCGCTCATCCCCCGCGCCGCGCCGGCCGTGGACCGCGCCAGCACCAGGTGCAGCCCGATCTCCGCGGACTGCGGCAGCAGCTCCAGCAGCGGCCCGAGCGGCGTCCCGCGGCTGCCGATCATCAGGTCGTAGTCGTCCACGACCACATACAGCTCCGGCCCGCTCCACCAGTCCCGCAGCGGCAGCCGCGCCGGCTCCACGTCCGGCCCCGGCACCCGCTGCAGCAGCACCGGAGTGATCTCCTTCAGCAGCTCCTCCAGCGCGCCGGCCGTCACCGCGTACCCGAGCTGCTTCGACGGCGGCACCGCGTCGTGCAGCCGGCGCCGCGTGTCCGCCAGCAGAACCCTGACTTCCTTCGGCTCGGCCCGCTCGGTCACCGCCTTGGCCACCAGCCGCAACAGGTTCGTCTTCCCGCTCTCGTTCTCCCCGAACACCATCAGGTGCGCGGTGGCCGCGAAATCGTGCAGCACCGGCTGCAACCGCGTCTCGTCCCAGCCCAGCGCCACCGCCGTCCGGGACGCCGGCTGCGCCAGCCGGGCGGCCGGCAGCAGCGTCGGCAGCATCCGCACCGGCGGCGCCGCCTGCCCGGGGTGCGCCTTGGTGACGTACCGGACCAGGTCCCGCGTGCCCTCGCCGAGCGTCGCGGAGTCCGGATCCCCGTCGATGCGCGGCAGCGCCGCCAGGAAGTGCAGCCGCCCCGAGGTCAGGCCGCGGCCCGGGATCGCCGGCACCTCCTTGGCCAGCGCGGCGTTCACCTCGGAGTCGATCGGGTCGCCGAGCCGCAGCTCCAGGCGGGTCCCGATGAGGTCGCGCAGCCACGGCCGCACCTCGGTCCAGCGCGCCGCCGTGATCACCAGGTGCACGCCGAAACCGAGCCCGCGCGCGGCGATGTCCTGGATCGCCGGCTCCAGGCGCTCGTAGTCCTGGTGGAAGGTGAACCAGCCGTCGATCACGAGGAAGACATCACCGAACGGGTCGTCCGGGAAGTCCCCGGCCCGCCGGCGCCGCCGGTACTCCGCCATCGACCCGACGCCGGCCGCGGCGAACGCCTGCTCGCGCTCGGCCAGCAGCATCGACACCTCGGCGACGGTCCGCGTCACCTTCTCCCCCTCCAGCCGCCCGGCGACCCCGCCGACCTGCGGCAGGTCCGACAGCGCGGTGAGCCCGCCGCCGCCGAAGTCCAGGCAGTAGAACTGGGCGTCGCGCGGGGTGTAGCGCAGACTCAGGGAGCTGATCAGCGTCCGCAGCATCGTCGACTTGCCGGACAGCGGCGCGCCGACCACCGCGACGTGCCCCGCTGCCCCGGCCAGGTCCGCGACCAACGGATCGTGCCGCTGCTCGAACGGCCGGTCGGTGACGCCGAGCACCGCCAGCAGGGTGCCGTCGGGCCCGCTCACGCCGCGCGCGGGACTGGCGGCGCCGGCCAGCGAGCCGTACCGCGTCGCCCGCGGATCGGGGTTCGGCAGCCCGCCGGTCAGCGCCGCGACGGCCTCCGGCAGCAGCGCGTCCAGGGTCGGCGGCGTGGACAGCGGCGGCAGCCAGATCCGGTGCGCCGGCCGGCCCTGCCCCTGCATCCGCGAGGCGAGGACCTGAAGCGTGGTCTCGGAGATAGGAGGGCTGGTGAACTCCTCCTCGGCCTCCGTCTCCGCCTCCTCGGTCTGCGGGGCGACGCGCGGCGCCAGGTACGACGAGCGGTACCGGATCACGTGATAGCGCCCCGAATCCTCAGCCTCCTCGCCGGACTTCGGCGGGACGTACGGTGCTGACACGTATCCCGCGCGGAATCGGATCAACGGATCGGTGCCGCAGCGCAGGAACCCGTGGCCAGGCGTCGAGGGCAGGTCGTAGGCGTCGCCGACGCCGAGCACGGCCCGCGACTCGGCCACCGAGAACGTCCGCAGGCCCACGCGGTACGAAAGGTGGCCCTCCAGAGCATGGATCCGGCCCTCGTCAAGCCTCTGCGAAGCCAGCAGCAGGTGCACGCCGAGCGAGCGCCCCAGCCGGCCGATCATCACGAACAGCTCCAGGAACTCCGAGTGCGCGGCGAGCAGTTCGCTGAACTCGTCGACCACCAGGAACAGCGACGGCATCGGCGCCAGCGGCACCCCGGAGTTCCGCGCCGCCTCGTAGTCGCGCAGCGAGGCGTAGTTCCCGGCGGCGCGCAGCAGCTCCTGCCGCCGCACCATCTCGCCGTGCAGCGCCGTGTACATGCGCTTCACCAGCGGCAGCTCGTCGGCCAGGTTGGTGATCACGGCCGAGGTGTGCGGCAGCTTGTCCAGCCCCAGGAACGTCGCGCCGCCCTTGAAGTCGACGAGCACGAAGTTCAGGATCTCCGGATCGTTCCGCACCGCCATGGCCAGCACCAGCGTGCGCAGCAGCTCGCTCTTGCCGGACCCGGTGGCGCCGATGATCATGCCGTGCGGCCCGGTCCCGCCCTGCGCCGCCTCCTTGATGTCCAGCTCGGCCGGCAGCCCCTGCTCGGTGAGGCCGAGCGGGACGCGCAGCCGCTCCCGGTTCGGGCGCGGCTGCCAGACCTGCGCCGGGTCCAGGGCGCGGGCGTCGCGGATGCCGAGCAGGCCGGTGAAGGAGATGTCGCCGGTGCCGCGTCCGCCGGCGTCCCCGGCCCCGGTCACGCGCAGCGGCGCGAGGATCCGTGCCGTGGCCGAGGATTCGGCGGTGCTCAGCGTCGCGGCGCGTCCCAGCGGGCTGACATCCTCGCCGCCGGCCCGGTCCGAGGTCACGGTGGCCAGGGCCGCGTCCGCGCCTTCGCGCGTCGCGCGCAGACGCAGCGTCGCCACCGGGACGTCCGGGCCGACGGCCGCTCCGGTCAGGTCCAGCAGCACGGCGTTGCGGTACCCGCTGCGCAGCGCACGGTGGTCGGCCGGCAGCTCGCCGCCGTCCAGCAGGATCACGGTGAACGGCTCCCGCGAGGTCGGCGCCGCGCTCGGATCATGCGGCCCCCGCTCGCGGAAGTCGCCAGGAGAGAGCAGCCGCTCCAGGTCCGCGAAGCTGTCACTGATCAGCCGCACCCGGCCGACCGCGTCGACCTCCGAGGTGTGCAGGGCGTGCGGCAGCCACTTGACCCACTCCCAGCGCTCGCGCGTGGTGTCGCCGCAGTGCACGGCGATCCGCAGGTCCTCGGGGCTATGGAACACCGCGAGCTGGGTGAGCAGGGCGCGCACCACGGCCCGGGTGGCGGGTCCGTCGCCGTCGAACGCCACCCGTGCGAACGCCCGCAGGTTCGCGGCGATCGGCAGGTCCGGAATGGTCTTGTAGGCCTGGAGGAACCGGCGCAAAGCGTTCGCCGACACCGGATCCAGGTCCTCGATCGGCTTGGTCTGCGGCGGCGCCATCTTCACCGCCAGCGCCATCGGCCCGGTCGCCAGCCGCACCTCGGCGAAGTCCCGGTCGGCCGGGCCGCGCTCCCACAGCCGGCCGCTCATCGCCACCGACCACAGCGCCGCCGGGTCCGGGTGCCGCCAGGCCAGGGCCTTGATCTGGGCGTCGATGTGCTTGCGCACCTGGCGCCGGTTCTGGTCCAGGTGCCGCAGGTAGTCGCGGCGGTCCCCGGACAGCTTGGCCTTCTTGTCGCCGCCGCCCCGGCCGAGCTGCGTGCCTACCATCCCCAGCGAGGACACGGCCATCATGCCGCCGGCCAGATAGTTGGTGGCCCGCGCACCCGGCTGCAGGAACATCATCGCCATGGCGCCGCTGCTGGCCGCCATCGGCAGCACCATCACCGCTTGTCCCAGACCTCCGGACACCGGCTCGGGGATCGCCGGCGGTTCCTGGAAAGCGATCTCACCTTGAGGAAACTGCGGTGCGGGGCGACGCGGCACTGGCCGGTACTCACGGATGCTCAACGTCAGCTCTGCTTCCTCTGGCGGCCTGGTCACACGACCCGCGATAGTCGAGCACTCGTCCAGACCGGTGTGCAAAGGAAAGAAGAGCGGGACGTTGAGCATCCGAGCCACGCTGCCTGAGGCCGATCTGTGCCGCCTCTCCATCGCGACCCCCGCCAACGTGCTGGAACTGGCCCTGCCGACGGCCGTCCCGCTGGCGGACTTCCTACCAGCGGTCTTGAGCTTCGCCGGGCCCGAACTGGCCGACGCCGGCCTGGCCCACGACGGCTGGGTGCTGCAACGCGTCGGCGGCGCGCCGCTGTCGGCCGCCCGCACCCTGGCCGAACTGCAGATCCTCGACGGCGAGACGCTGTACCTGCGGCCGCGCCGGGCCACCGCGCCGACGGCCGTCTTCGACGACGTGGTTGACGGACTGGCCACCGCTGTGCGTGAGCGCGAGGACCGGCTGCGCGAGACCGCCGGCCGCTGGGCCGGACCGGTACTCGGCGCCGTGGCGCTGACCGCCGGCGCGGCGAGCGTGGCGGCCGGGGCGGGCCCGATCGGGCAGCGTGCCGGGATCGCGGGCGCGCTCGCGGCGCTGATCCTGATCGCCGCCGCGGTCGCCGGCCGGATCATGGGATCCCGGACGACCGCGACCGCGCTGGGCGTCGCCGCCATCGGCTGGGCCGCACTCGGCGGCTGGCTCGCGGCCGACACCTTCGCGCACACCATGACGCATCCGGAATCGGCCGCCGCGCTGTGGGCCGGAGCCGCAGCGCTGCTGGCATCGGCGGGCGCTGCGGCTGCGGTCGGTGCCGGTTCGGTGGTCGGCGCCGGGGCGGTGGGCGCGGGTGGGACGGCTGGACGCACGGCAGCCGCTGGAAAGGGCCCGGGCGCCAAGGCCGGAACCGCAGCGTCCACGGCACCGCGCCGAACGCCGAGCGGGACCGCCGTGCTCGACGAGCCGGAGCTCGGCGCCAGCGGCCTGGAGCCCTTCGCCACCACGGCGATCGTCGCGGTCGGCACGATCGTGGCCGGGGCGCTGGGCGTGGGCTTCCACCGCGCACTGTCGCAGACTGCTGTGATCGCCGCGGTGCTCGGGCTCGGCTTCGTCCTGGCGGTCCCCCGGCTCGCGTTCCGCCTTGCCGGGCAACGGCTTCCGGCCCTGCCCGCCACCGCCGAGCGCATCCAGGTCGACCTGCCCGCCCGGAAGCAGGCCAACCTGTGGGAGACCTCGGCGCGCGTGGACCGGCTGATGGGCGCCTTCCTCCTCGGCACCGGAGCGCTCGCCGCCGGCGGCGCGGCCCTGAGCGCCGGACACGGCGCCCTCGGCGCGATCGCCGCCGCCGACCTCGGTGTCGCCTTCCTGCTCCGGGCGCGCGTGTTCGCCCGGACAGCTCTCAGGCTCCTGATGCAGACGGCGGGCATGCTCGCGCTCGCCGGAGCCGCCTGGCGCGCGTCCGCCGCCGCGCACACCCACAGCGCCGTCGCCACCACCGCCGGGATCGCCGTCGCCACCCTGGTGATCGGGCTCATCGCGGCCTCGGTGGGGCCGAAGCCGCAGACCGACGACCCGCCGTACGCGGCGCGCGCCGCCGACATCTCCGAGTACTTCGTGCTGATCGCGCTGGTGCCGTTGGCGCTCGGGGTGCTCGGCGCCTTCGGCTGGGCGCGCGGACTGGCGGGCTGAGCCGTGGCGACTCGGCGGCAGGAGCTTCAGGCCCACAAGTTCATGGTGCGGCGGCTGACCGCGGGGCTGGTCGGCGGGGACGCGGGCACCGCGCAGCCGCCGGCGGCGCGGCTGAAGGCCGGGCTGTTCCTCGGGACGGCGGCCGGGGTGCTGGGGATCGGCGGGGCGGCGGTGGTCGGGCTGATCTCGCCGAAGGCCGATTCCTCGTGGCAGGACGGGCAGTCGGTGGTCGTGGAACAGGGTACTTATAATCAGTACATTTACACGGGCGGCGTGCTGCACCAGGTGCTCAACCAGGCTTCGGCGATGCTGGCGCTGCCGAAGTACGCGGTGCGCACCGTGCCGGCGTCGGCGCTGAAGGACGTGCCGCGCGGGACTCCGGTGGGGATCATCGGCGCGCCCGCGGACGTCCCGAATCCCTCGGCGCTGACCGGCGGCCCGTGGACGGTGTGCTCCTCGGCCGGCCCGGGCGGCAAGGCCCAGGTCTCCGCCACGCTCGGTGTCGAGGTCGCGGGCGCTGATGTCGCCGACGGCCAGGCGGTCTATGTCGGTGTCGACAACGGTGGCGCCAACGACACGCGCTACCTGGTCTGGGGCGGCAAGCGGCATCTGCTGAAGGCGCCCCTGCCCCTGATGACGGCGTTCCAGATGACCGCGGCGCAGCCGACGATCGTCGGCGCGGCCTGGCTCAACGCCGTACCCGCCGGGTCGGACATCGCGCCGCTGAGCGTCGGTGCGCGCACCGCTTCCGGCACTCTCGGGACCGTCGGGGACCTGTACACCTACCAGGACGCGAGCGGCAGCTACGAGTACGTGGTCACCGCGCAGGGCCTGACCCCGGTGACCCCGACGCAGGCCGCGTTGTTGCGGGCCGGAGGCTCCCCGGCGCCGAAGCCGCTCGACCCGAACCGGCTGGTGGCGGCGAAGGAGCAGAACCAGGTGACCGCCGCTCTTCCCGGCGACCTGCCCGCCGCGCTGCCGACGCTCGCGGTCGGCTCCGGCCTGACCGGCGCCACCAGCGGCGCGGGCGCGGTGTGCGTCGAGGAGACGCCGGGCACCGACGCGGCGGCGACTCCGGCGTACCGGATCCGGTCGGTCACCACGGCCGCCGTGGACGCCGCCGGCGCGTGGAGCGCCACCGACGGCACGAACGGCCACGCGGACCGCGTGCTGGTGCGTCCGGGCGACGGCGCGCTCGCGACCTCGACGGCCGGCGGCGTGGCCCAGCTGCTGACCGCCGCCGGCACCCGCTTCCCGGTGGCCGCCAAGGACGACCTCGGCCGCCTCGGCTACGCCTCGGCGGCCCCGACGGCGGTCCCGGCCACGATCCTCGACCTGTTCCCCGAAGGACCCGCGCTCGACGCGGCTGACGCCAGTACACCTAGGCCCGCTACCGTGTCAGCGCCATGATCGGCCCGACACCAGCGAGGAGGAAGCGCCGATGGCGGATGACGACCAGACCGAGCGCGACACGGTTCCCCTGCCCGACGCCGAGAACCCGGCCCCGGAGGTGCCACCCGCGCACGGCCACCTGATCGACGCCTCGGCGACCGGGGACGCCGGCGCCGCCAGACCGATAGCCAGCCCGTTTCAGATCGCGCCTCCCGGTGCGGCCGCCGATGCCGATGACGCCGATGACGCCGATGTCGACAGCATCGCCGTCACCAGCTCGCGTACCGCGGGCGGGGCCGTCCCGGACGACGAGGTCGATCTCGACGTCCCCGACCGCCGCGGCCCGGTGCCGGCCGACCCGCGGGCGCGCACCGTGCGGCTTTCTCCGGTCGGCGCGTCGGGACGTTCCAAGGGCCTCATCGCGGCGGCGGTCGCCGGCGTCCTGGTGGTCGGCGGCGCGGTCGCCGCGACCGTCGGCGGCGGCTCGGGCAAGGGCCAGGACAAGTCGGCGGCGCCGACCGCCGGCCTGATCGGCCAACAGGTCTCCAGCGGCGACGACAACGGCGGAGGCTATGCCAGCAGCGCCGCCAGCGGATCCCCGTGGGTGTGGCAGACCGGGCAGTCGACGGCCAAGTACCCCGGCGCCACCACCGGTTCCCCGTCGGCGCCCGGCGCGCCGAAGCCCACTGGCAGTTCGTCGGTGCCCGGCACCCCGCAGTCCTCGGGTCCGGGCATGCCGCAGCGCAGTTCCTCCGCGCCCGGCGTCCCGTCCGCCCCGGTGCCGCCGCCGGCCTCGTCGTCCGCCGGCGGCCCCGTGACCCCGCCGTCCGGACCGCCGCCGGCGACCGTCACGTTGGTGACCGGCCCGGGCTGCCCGAGCCTGCCCGGCGGCGGCTACGACGCTGTGGGGTCCGGCTCCGGATCAGGCTGGGGCAGCAACAGCAGCGGCGGCTGGGGCGGCTGCAAGGGCTCGATGCAGTCGA